>CAZOWD010000143.1:3303-5575 GCA_964583225.1 uncultured Verrucomicrobiales bacterium
ACAACGTGCATGACATGGGACAGCGCAAAAAAAACACCCAACACTCTCAACGACCCGCTCGATTCTGCACTCGGCACCTCCCTCGATGATTTTGATGAAGAGAAACTCAGCACCCAAGCTCTCAGTTATAAACTAGCACAATTTGACCGAGCCGTCATAGGCGTTCCAGTCACGCGTGGCGCTGTCGCCCAACCGCTCCCCGCCCCGCTTCGTCGCGCCCTTATTTTCCAAACGCAAATCAGCGGAAACGATCAACTCATCCCCAAAGTCAACCAAGTCACTCTGCCAACAAGCGTTGAAGGCGGCGCGCGAACCTTCGCTGGATTTTCAACCATCGAAAGCGTCCCTACCGATGCCACACACATCCCACTCTTGGCGCAATGGATCTCAAAAAATCACCCTGAAGAAAATGGGCTAATCCCCTCCATTTCCCTACTCACTCTCATGAGCGCACACGGGACCGATCCATCAGAAATCCACGTTCAATGCGGAGAATATATCCGTCTGGGAAAAACAGGTCCCATCATCCCTATCGACGATTACGGACAAACTCCCACGCCCAAAACAACAGATTCCACCACCACGATCTCCAAAATACCAGCTGAACAGCTTATTACAAACACGCAGTTCAAGCTCGATGCCCCACTTTGCCTCCTTCACGCCAACGGAAAAACAACCACCCACACCAATCTCATCGGGTCCGAAGAGCTTTCCAACATCATCACCCTCAGCAAAACGCTCCCCACGCTAGGTTCCCCTACAATTCTTCAAAAACTAAGCTTTGGCTTTGAATTTCTCCTCATTCTGGGAATATCCTTCGTCGCGACAATATTTATCACGTTTAAACAAAAAAATAGACACTTTGCTTTCGCTCTTACAATCCCAGCCATCATCATTCTTTTACTCATTATGATGACGTGGAAACAACAATGGTTCGGGATCACGGTTCCCATACTTACCCTCATCAGTGCTTGGATTCTCTCCAGCCAACTCAAAACATCCCCCCTCCAAAAATCTCATTTCTAATTTCATTATGACTCTCGACACCACAATCAGCAAAGCCTCTGTCCTCGTTGAGGCGCTCCCCTACCTTCAATCATTTCGCGGGCACACATTTCTTATTAAAATGGGAGGATCTGCCATGGAAGACCCCAACCTCGTCAGAAAAGTCATGCGCGACATCGTATTTCTCGAAGTTGCCGGAATCAACCCAGTTGTCGTCCACGGCGGAGGTAAAGCTATTTCCGCAGCCATGAAAGAAGCTGGGCTCGAGGCTAACTTTATCGGTGGATTCCGTGTCACCACACCCGAAGCCATCGCCATTGTCGAAAAAACACTCTCTGGCACCATCAACCCCAACCTCGTTTCCATGCTCACCGAGTTTGGAGGTAAATCCAACGGCATCCCCGGAACTGATGTCCTAGTCGGCAAACGCATCCAAGCCACCGACGACAACGGAAACAAGGTCGACATCGGCCGCGTAGGAGAAGCCATCTCCTGCAACCTCGCCCCCGTTCAAGAAGCGATCGATGCCGAGTCCGTCCCCGTCATCTCCCCGCTTGCAGCCGAGCAAGGCACAGGAAAACCTCTCAACGTCAATGCCGACCTCGCGGCAGCCTGCCTCGCCAAAGCGCTCGGAGCCACCAAGCTCGTTTACCTCTCCGATGTCCCTGGCATTCTCTCGGACCGAAACGACCCCACCACGCTCATCCCATCCATCAACCACGCAGAAGCCGCCGAACTCATCGCCGACGGCACCATAGCGGGCGGAATGCTTCCAAAAATAAACTCCGCTCTCGATTCACTCGATCACGGAGTTGGTAAAGTGCACTTTATTGACGGGCGCACACCGCACTCACTGCTTTTGGAAATCTTTACCCGATCCGGAATCGGAACCGAAATTGTTTCCTAAAAGCAATTTCTAAAATTGTCGGGTATCGCAAACGACTACCCGACATCCATAATTTTGACCTTTTCCCACCAATCTTTGAAATTGGTGATAAAATCACTGTGCGCCGGATGTGCCTGATACTCATCGTGTTTAGCAATGCTATCAAAATCCATCGAAATGGCGTAATCGAATGATTTATCCGTCGTTGGGCGCTCGGCAGTCTCAGAAGAAGCCCCCCAGATTCCACCCGCCACGGCATCGATTCCAAACAAATCCGCCAGAGCTTTTTCAAAAACCACACGATCGCTTTCGTTTTTGCGTTCGTCCTTCAGCCAAAAATACACATGGTGTTGCATACCCGCACCCTCCCCAATCCCCACG
>CAZOWD010000144.1:0-5551 GCA_964583225.1 uncultured Verrucomicrobiales bacterium
AAAGGATTTTTTGGAGGAAATGCTTACCTCGCCATTATCTGCCTGCTTTTTATCTGTCTGTTTCTACTGCGTGCCGCAATGGGGTTTTTCCCTGGTTATCGCACTGAACTTAGCGAGGCTCGAAAATCAGGTATCGAATTTGTCAACGTCCTCAAAGAAGAAGTCGCCGGTTTCACCGCGCTTCGCCGAAAGATGGAGCTCGCCTATATTTCTGAAAAACGCGTTCGGTTTGGCGATGATATCTCAGTCATTCTTCTCTACAACCGATTCGAGGGGATCGTCGATGACACCCTCGATGAGGCCGTAGAGGCCTATACGGAAAAAGTAAATGACGGAACCGTCACCGAGGCCGACACCATCTCACTGACCAATCAAGTCAAACAAAACTGTCTCGCTCTTTCTCCAGAGGAAATCACCTTAGCGCTTTCTCCTCTCGGCATCACAAAAACATCGGATAAAATCAAACAGCGCGCCATCGATCTCGCGGTGAAATACGCCCTCAACGATGCGGAAACGCCTGAAAACATCGAAACGTTAAGCCAAAAAATACGCACTGAAATGGGCGATTTTACCAATGCCTTTGAAACCATTTCTGCCGCAGGGGGACCTCTCAAAAAACTCGAATCCTCCCTCGCTTCTCACGCACAAGAAACCGTTCATCTGCTACAACGACAACGCGAAATCCCCGAGAGAATCAAAGCATTGCGCGAAGGGTCAAAAAAAATATCCAACCCCGAGGAACGCGCCAAAAAACTCGCCATGGCGAAGAAACTTGAAGAGAGCCTCAACACAGATTTTTCTGTCGATGATCGCGCCCAAGTTTTTTATCAATCCATCGAGAAACATCACAAGATTGTCGAGGAGATCACTCAGCAACTCAACCACTCACTCACCCTGCTCCCCGCTCATCTGAAATCGCCCAAAGCAGCCAAAACAATCGAGGAGCTTCGCTCTCTCATGCCTGCTTATATCGAAATCCTTCACAAAAAAGAACAAGCGCTTAAAGCGTGGAAACACGACACTCCCGTGGGCATCGGCACAGCAGTTAAAGCTTTTTTCTTTGGAACAGAGTGGCAAACCAATAGCGACTGGCAAGACGTTTATGGCATCCTCCCCCTACTGACCGGTTCTCTGCTCATCGCGGGCGTTTCCCTTCTCATCGCAGTCCCTATCGCCATCGGCGCAGCGCTTTATGTCAATCAATTCAGCCACCGACGCGAAGCAGCAATGCTCAAACCTGCCATCGAGTTTGTGCAAGCCATTCCCTCCGTCGTTCTCGGGCTTTTTGGTGTTCTCGTGCTCGCGGGATTACTCAAGGACGCCAGTGCACACCCACTGCTTTCATGGATTCCAGGTTTCCCCATTCAAGAGCGTCTCAATGTGTTATTAGCTTCTTTGCTTCTCGCATTTATGGCGGCTCCCACGATTTTTACGCTCGCCGAAGACGCGCTCAACAATGTGCCTAAAGCCTACACAGAAGCCTCACTCGCCATGGGCGCCACCCGACTGCAAACCACACTAAAAATCGTCCTACCAGCCGCCATATCTGGCATCATCGCCGCGGTGCTTCTCGGATTTGGTCGTATTATCGGAGAAACCATGGTTGTGCTCCTCGTCGCTGGAAATAAAGCAACCATCCCAGATTTCAGCCATGGTCTCGCTGTAGCGACACAACCCGTGCACACCATGACGAGTATTATTGCACAGGAATGTGGTGAGGTAGAAACTGGCTCACTTCACTACATGGCATTATTTATGGTCGGACTCATCCTCTTCACCATCTCTCTCAGCGTAAACAGTTTCTGCCAAAAAGTTCTCAAAAATAAATAAATCCCATTCATTTTCCCCCTCTCATTTTTATTCCCATGACCACTCCATCCACCAACCCATTTTTAGCGAAAAAAGGGAAACTTCAGTTCATAGAAAAAGGTGTCCGTCTCTTGTTAGCTGGATGCGCCTATCTCATTGTTCTATGCGCTGCTCTCATTTTCTTTGATATCGCCCACAAGGGGTTCCCTACGTTTTTCAAAGCGGAAGCTCCTTTTGTGAATACTGAGTTCTTTACGGAAAACCCACAAACTCTCGTTACATTCCACGATGTTGACGGTAAGGAATATGCCATGTCTTCAGATGATTTCGAAGTCTGGCATAAGGAAAACCCACAAATCACCCCCATCGATGAACACCGACTCAACTACAGCGCAGGCGGTATTTTAAACCCACTTGTCGGCACGGCATTACTCGTCACGCTCTGTATGATTATTGCTCTTTTTGTGGGCGTTGCTGCCGCCATTTATCTCAGCGAATACTGCGGTCAAGGGAAAGTGATGTCGATGATACGCCTCGCCATCCTCAACCTCGCAGGCGTGCCATCCATCGTGTTTGCCCTTTTTGGCTGGGGTGTTTTTTGTTACATGGCACCCGTCGTCGTTAGTGATGTTTCCGACCGCTCACTTTTTGCATTCCCCATTTCAAGTTCTTCTTATTTAAGTTTTCAAGGATGGGGAACCTCACTCATTGCGGGGTCCTTCACTCTCGCCATCATGGTGCTACCCGTCATCATTACCGCCTGCGAAGAATCACTTCGCGCCGTCCCCAAAGGGTTTCGGGAAGCCTCATTTGCTTTGGGGTCCACCAAGTGGCAAACGATCCGAAAATCCGTCCTTCCCTATGCTCTCCCCGGCATTATGACCGCTACCATTCTTGGTATCACACGCGTAGCTGGTGAAACAGCCCCCATCATGCTTACCGCCGCAGCCACCGATAAAAACAATCTTCCATGGGAAGGTCTCGATGGTCCATGGAGTTTTTTTGCGCAATCCGTGCAGGCTCTTCCATTTCACATTTACACACTCGCTAAACTCCCCGACGACCCACTGAGTAAACCCATGCAAAATGGTGCAACTCTTGCATTTCTCCTCCTCGTCATGGGGTTTGCCATGCTCTCGATTATTCTCCGTAACCGTATGCGGAAAAAACTGAAATGGTAATTTATCTACCGACTCTCCCATTTCTTGTTTCTATCCATTTAACCATCTTCTTTCACTATGTCAGATCTCTCCACACCCAAAGAAAACGCCGTCATCGAAATCGACAATCTCTCGTTCAGTTACGATCAAGGGAAAACCAATACGCTGAAATCGATCTCTCTCGATATCCCCGCTAACCAAGTCACCGCATTTATCGGTCCCTCTGGTTGCGGCAAATCAACGCTTCTCCGGTGTTTAAACCGGATGAATGATCTCATCGAAACCTCCTGCATCACCGAGGGAAATATTCGCATCCTCGGTCATGATATCCACCAGCGCGATGTCGATCCTATCGAGCTCAGAAAACATGTCGGTATGATCTTCCAAAAATATAATCCATTTCCAAAAAGTATCTTTGAAAATGTTGCTTACGGATTAAGAATCCAGGGCGAACGACGAAAAAAGGTGCTCGAAGAAGCCGTAGAACGTAGCCTCAGAGGGTCAGCTCTGTGGGACGAAGTAAAAGATCGCCTTCACGATAACGCACTTGGTCTCTCCGGTGGTCAACAACAACGACTCTGCATCGCCCGAACCATCGCCGTGCAACCTAAAATCATTCTTATGGATGAACCGTGCTCAGCGCTCGACCCTATCGCTACCGCCAAGGTCGAAGAGCTTATGAACGAACTTCGTGAAGACTACACCATCGTTATCGTCACGCACTCCATGCAACAGGCTAGCCGAATCTCCGATAACACGGCATTTTTCTACCTCGGCGAGCTCGTTGAATATTCTCCAACTCACCGCATCTTCTCAAACCCTAAGAAAAAACAAACCGAAGACTACATCAGCGGAAAATTTGGCTAAGCCATCATCAAACAAAACTTTCACCATTCTCTCTCACCTATCATGCCAGAATCAAAACATATCCTAACATCCTTCGATAATGCACTGCGCGATCTCAAAGAAAAAACGATCGGTATGGGCATTCAAACCCAACACAATCTCGAATGCGCCATCAGAGGACTTTTCGAACGCAATAAAGAACTTTGCAATCAAGCCATCGCCGACGATGCCGATCAAAACCAACTCGAAATTGAAATCGATGCTTTGGGCACAGCCCTCATCATCAAATACCGCCCACTTGCTCACGATCTCCGCATGGTGCTTTCTTCAATCAAAACGGCAACACACTTTGAAAGCATTTCCGATCAATCTCTGATTATCGCAAAGCGCGCACGCAAAATGATTAAAGACCCCGCCATGTTAGAGGTTTCTGAAATCGAACCTCTTTATCAATTTGTAGGTCAAATGCTTGCCGATGCTTTAATTGCTTATACCGATACCGACACCGTCAAATCTCTCAGTATTATCGAGCGGGAAAAAACCTTGAAAAAAACACATAAAACCACCTTCCGCACCCTTTCTAAAAAATTAGAGTCGTCTAGCGGACAAACAAAAAACATCCTCGATCTCATCTTTATCTGTCGGGCGCTAGAGCGTATAGGAAAACTCTCCATCAACATTGCTGAAGAGGTTGTTTTTGAAGAAACGGCGACCGATATTCGCCACGGCGGCGAAATCCCAGAAGGATTACGTTAGAGAGTTTCTTAAAAAGGAAGCCCCCCTCTCTCACTCGTCATGTGACAATCTCGTCACACCCAATGTGTCTATTTTGTAACCCATCATTTTTTGCTAACGAGTCAAAATAATGACAGATTATTCACGTCGCCCGAAAAAACAAAGCGACACCTAACTACAAAAATAATAAAAGATGAAACTTACACAATTAGCTATCGCTCTTTTTGCAGGACTTACTATGACATCCATGGTTCACGCCAATAATAAAATTGTCATTAAAGGATCTGATACTCTCGGAGCGAAACTTGTCCCTCAACTCAAAGAAGCCTACGAGCAAGAAGGTCACAAAGTGGACATCGAAATTCAAGCTCAGGGGTCGTCCCACGCTTTCACCAACCTACTCGCGGGCTCAGCCGATATCGGAATGTCCAGTCGCAAGGTAAAAAGCACGGAAAACGACAAGTTTAACGCCGCAGGCAAAAAACTCGTTGAGCACGTCGCGGCATGGGACATGATCGCAGTCATCGTCAACGATAAAAACCCTGTTAGAAAGCTCACCACAAAGCAACTCGAAGGCATCTTCACCGGTGAAATCACCGACTGGAGCCAGGTTGGAGGCAAGAGCGGAAAGATTTCCCTCTACACGCGTAACACCTCATCGGGGACTTACAAATCTTTCCAAAAACTTGCGATGAACAAACGTGATTACTCACCTCATTGCCAAAAGATGGAAGGCAACCAACAGATCGCCACGGAAGTTTCAAAAAACCCACTTGGCATCGGATATGTCGGTTTAGCTTACTCAAAAGGAGCTAACTACAGAGCCGTAAAAATCAATGGAGTATCCGCCAAAGCATCAAAAGTTGCCAAATACCCATTAGCTCGCAAACTCTACTACTACACGGTCGGCGAACCAACTGGTGAAGCTGCAAAGTTTCTCAAATGGGCAATGACAAGCAAAAAAGCTTCCGAGGTAATTGGCAAAGTAGGGTTTATCCCAA
>CAZOWD010000145.1:0-5449 GCA_964583225.1 uncultured Verrucomicrobiales bacterium
TGCTGACGTTTCCCTTTTCTAGAATACTCAGCGGGCAACAAATAACCACGCACCGCCATGCCTTGCGCTGCACGTTTTTTTACTTCGATCAACTTATTGGCAGCCTCTCGCCCAGCCAAACCCGAAATCCGCACCCGCCAATCTTTAGTCCCAGGCAGATCAAACACCGTCCGGCTATCCTTCACCAACGTAAAACGAACGCCGGGAGTCGCAAGTGCATGCAATCTCACTTGATGCTCCACATGAGCGGCCTCCGTCGTTTCAGCCCTCAAAAACTTTCTCCGCGCTGGAATATTAAAAAATAACTGTTTGGCCTCAATACATGTGCCCTCGGGAACTCCAGCTTCTCGCACGTCTTTGAGCGTTCCTCCATCCACTAAAATCTCAGTCCCCACCACACATCCGCGCTCGCGGGTTGCCATACGAAACCTCGACACGCTCGCAATACTCGGAACAGCCTCGCCACGAAACCCCAAGGTCATGATGGTGGAGAGATCAGAACTCGTTCTCAATTTGCTGGTTGCATGCCGCTCCAAGGAAAGCAAAGCATCTTCTCGGCTCATCCCGCACCCGTCATCCGTAACTCGGATCAACGCCGTCCCTCCGCGTTGCAATTCCACAGTGACGTGAGTTGCTCCAGCATCAATGCTGTTTTCAACCAACTCCTTCACCACACTAGCAGGACGTTCTACCACCTCTCCTGCAGCCACTTGACTGGCGAGAGTATCATCGAGTATTTGAATTTTAGCCACAGAGAAAATAAAAAGGTCAGAGAAGAAAAAACCGGACACGCTCCGGACGCGCGGAATCATGACTGCACACCCCTACTCACCGCAAGCCCCGATAGCACTCTTTTTTCGCCATTGACACATTCCAACACTGAATCACAGTCTCACCGCCCCACTGCCTCGTTGCCTTCACCGAATCCTACTATGCCTCGCGACCCCGAACCCACCCGCATTGAAAAACTAGTCAACAGCCGACCTCCTTATTTTTGGTGGATGTTGGGGTTTATCTTAGCGACTTGCTTTGCAATTTTAAGTTGGACGCTCTGCATCGCCATTTTCAACTCACCGGAAACTCCGCGCAACTATGAGATTTTGAGAAAACTTGGACGACTCCCTGTGCACAAAGCATACACCTCCCAAACTGCCCCGCGTCATCCCGCAGCCTCGGCTCCCATTCTCAGAAAAAGCTATCTCAAATTTTCAAACGAAGAATTAGCAACGGTTAATCACAGCCTCCTACACAGTTATCTCACCAACTTCCAAGACCCCGTATTTTGTAACTACTTGGAAGGCCCCTATCAGGTCGTCCAATCTCGCAAACTAACCAAAGACGACTTCATCTCTACTGGATTTGCCGTTCAACTACGCGCCTTTCGCCAACCCGATGAATACAACAAAATTGCGCCCTACCCCGTGGTTGCTGAAATCATTTTCCCAACTCACCACGCGGAGTTCTATCAGGGTTACAAAAAAGGAGACATGCTCACGCTCAACATCACTCCTTATTTTGCATCATTGCTCAATATCGGCAAAATCGAACAAAAAGACGACGATACCATTATCCGCCTCACCGCGGTCAGCCTAGCCTCCAAAATTAGAACGCCTCACAAAGGCACTTTCAATCTAACACCTCCAGAGGAGGTAAACCTTCAAGCTCATTTCCCCATTTTCTCATACAAAAACATTTCAAACGACAAAGCTACACTCCCTCAATAACTGTTCATTTATGAAACTTCTATAAAAAAGGGTTAACGCAGTGATAGATCGTCTCCTTTTCGGTGTATCTCTTTGCACGTAGTAACAAACGTCCAAAAAAATAATGAGAAAATCTATCACTCTTTCCGTTGCAGGATTCATCATCGCCACAAATCTCGGAGCATTTGCCGAGCAACCACTCCCCAATAAAAAACACACATTCAGCATCGAAGGTGAACATTTTAAAATTGATGGAAAACCCATTATTATCCTCTCTGGAGAAGTGCACTACCCTCGCACACCTAAAGCTTATTGGCGCGACCGCTTAAAAAAGGCCAAAGCCATGGGGCTCAACACCATTTGCACTTACACATTCTGGAACCGTCACGAACCCAGCCCAGGCAAATGGAATTTCGAAGGTGACGACGACCTGATCGCTTTTGTTAAAATGTGCCAAGAGGAAGGACTTTTTGTCATTGTGCGCCCTGGTCCCTACGTTTGCACAGAGTGGGATTTTGGTGGTTTACCGGGATGGACTCTCGCTGACCAAAAAGCGGTCGTCCGCGACAACAACCCGCAATACATGAAACCCGCGATGGAGTATGTCGCAAAAATTAGCGGGATGATGGAACCTCTCTCCGTCGAGAACGGAGGTCCCGTCCTCATGATCCAAGTAGAAAACGAATACGGATCATTTGGAAAAGACAAAGATTACCTCAAGGCTCACGTTGCAGCCATCCGCAAAGGAGGATGGAAAGGCGAACTTTTCACATCCGATGGCCCCACAGATCACATGATCAAAGGTGGCACACTTCCAGGAATCACCGCCACCATGAACTTTGGAGGCAATCCACAAAACGCTTGGAAAAAACACGCAGAATACCGCAAAGGTGAAGCCAGAATGGTTGGTGAATTTTGGGTTGGCTGGTTTGATCAATGGCTTAAACCCCACCACACAACCTCCGCAGCCTCCAAAGCTAAAGCATTTGACTGGATGCTCAAAGAAGGCATCTCCGTTAACATTTACATGTTCCATGGCGGCACCAACTTTGGTTATTACGCTGGAGCCAATGGCGGCGACAACTACTACGACAGCGATACAACATCCTACGATTACTCAGCCATTCTCAGCGAATCAGGTCAGCCAACCGATAAGTTTTTTGCATTTAAAAAGGCGATCAAAAAAAACATCCCAGATGCCGTTTTCGGTCCTATGCCCGATCCTATCCCAGTCATCAGCCTTCCTGAAATCAAACTTTCACAATCGGCCAACCTCTTCAGCAAGCTTCCCAAGCCAGTCCTCAGTGAACAACCACTTAAAATGGAACAGCTTGGTCAAAGTCTCGGGTTCATTCTCTACGAAACAACGGTCCAAGGCCCCCTTAACGACAAACTCGTTATCGAAAAACTCCAAGACCGAGCTCAAGTTTACATCGACGGCAAATATATTGGCATCTTCGACCGCCGCTCAAAAAAACTCAGCCTTCCCGTTTCTTTAACCGACGGCCCTCACCAACTTCGCATCTTTGTCGAAAACATGGGGCGTGTGAATTTTGGTCTCGGTATGCGCGGAGAACGCAAAGGGCTCTACGGAGAGGTCAAGCTAGCTGGAAAACCACTCACTCAGTGGAAAAACTTCAGCATGCCTGTCGAAAACACCGATGGTGTCAAATTCTCTTCAGCGCCCGCCACACTTCCTATCGTCAAAAAAGGAACGTTTTCTCTCAATGAACTAGGTGACGCTTGGATTGATATGACAGATTGGGGAAAAGGTGTCGTCTGGGTCAACGGACACAACCTTGGACGTTACTGGTCCCGCGGTCCTCAACAAACACTCTACCTACCTGGATGCTGGCTCAAACAAGGAAACAATGAAATCGTTGTTCTCGAACTGGAAGAGTCATCCACGCCTGAGGTTCTGACAAGTGCGTCCAAGCCCATTTGGAAAATAAAAGCGGATTCCTCACTACTTGCCCGTAAAAAAGGACAAACTCTCGATCTTTCCGGCGAAAAACCAGCCCACACAGCCAGCTTCGCTAAAGGAGACACATGGCAGAAAATCACCTTCGCTAAGCCAGTCAAAGGTCGCTACCTCGCCATTGAAGCTCTCAATGCACTTGATGGAAAAGCATACGCAGCCATCGCAGAGTTAGAGATTCTCGACGAAAAAGGAAACATGATCCCTCGGGAAAAACTCTCTGTCCTTTACGCCGACAGCGAGGAAGTCCTTGCCGAAAGCGGTAGCGCTCACAACATCATCGACAACCAACCTACCACTTGGTGGCACACCCAATGGAAAGATGGAGAGCCAGGATATCCGCACAGCTTAGTCATTGATCTGGGCAAAGAAGTTAAAGTTTCAGGATTCCGTTACCTTCCTCGCCCTGAATACGAAAATGGACGAATCAAAGATTACCGTATTTTCTTGAAAAACACCCCATTCAAAGGGCTTTAAGCAGTCAACGTCGGAAGAAAATCGTTTTTCTGAAAAAGAAATATTCCACTTTTCAAAAAAAAAACGTGCAATTTTGTACATTTAGAGATTCAAAGGCGCCGTGAAAGCACTCGTCAAATCTAAATCTGAAGTTGGTCTCTGGTTGGAAGATGTTCCTATGCCCGAAGTTGGGCCTATGGACGTTCTCATCAAAATCAACAAAACCTCGATCTGTGGCACTGATGTCCATATTTGGAAATGGGACAAATGGGCTCAAAAAACCATCCCTGTCGGCATGACCGTCGGTCACGAATATTCTGGAACCATCGTTGAAGTTGGTGCTGGAGTCACCGACTTCAAAGTAGGAGAGCGCGTTTCAGGCGAAGGCCATATTGTCTGTGGTCACTGCCGGAACTGCTTGGCTGGACGTCGTCACCTCTGCCCGAACACCAAAGGAGTTGGAGTGAACCGAACAGGAGCCTTTGCGGAATACCTCTCCATTCCCGCCGTCAATGCCTACAAAGTAGACCCATCCATTCCTGAAGACATCATCTCCACGTTTGACCCGCTGGGTAACGCAGTTCACACAGCCCTCTCATGGGACATGGTGGCTGAAGACGTTCTCATTACTGGAGCAGGCCCTATCGGTTGCATGGCTGCCGCTATCGCTAAATTCGCGGGAGCACGCCACGTTGTTGTTACCGACATCAACCCATACCGCTTGGATCTCGCCAAAAAACTCGGCGCAACTCGCGTAGTGGATGTTTCTAAAGAATCACTCGAAGACGTCAAAAAAGAACTCAAAATGAACGAAGGCTTTGACGTTTGCCTTGAAATGTCAGGTCACCCTAGCGGACTCAACGATATTTTGACTCACTCATCCAATGGAGCGAAAGTTTCCCTACTCGGAATTTTCCCTGAACACGTTGCAATTGATTGGGACAAAGTAATCTTCAAAGGCCTAATCATCAAAGGCATCTACGGTCGGGAAATGTTTGAAACATGGTATAAGATGTCATCCATGATCCGCGCGGGTCTCGACATCTCAGAAGTGATCACCCACAAGTTTCACTACACCGATTTCAAAAAAGGATTTGAAACCATGCTTTCAGGACAATCTGGAAAAGTGGTTCTCGACTGGGACTAATTTTTCAAACGCCTTAAATTAAAAAAATCAACCAACGGCACTCCATTTTAGGAGTGCCGTTTTTTATTCACGGTTGTTTGTCAGCAATACCCCGATCTAAATTGTATAAACCTAAAATCCGCAATTGGATTATCAAAACAAAGGCGCTTCCCTCATGTGCCAACG
>CAZOWD010000146.1:0-5389 GCA_964583225.1 uncultured Verrucomicrobiales bacterium
TCAACGCAACTAACAGGCTCCGCACGGAGTCAGGTTCACTGCGACGACCTTGTATTCTGGAGTCATACTTTCGGAATCGTGCACGCTGGATGTGATGTAATTGATTCCCACCTCTGGGAAATGGAAGGTCGTAAATAACACACCTTCTCGCACATCATCAGACACCTTAACGGCGATATGAATACTTCCTCGTTCTGAAGACAAGGTCACCCGATCTCCAGTTTTGAGGGAGTTTTTCTCAGCATCTACGGGATTGATGAGCAAAACGTCCTCTTGAACCAGCTCTTTGTTAGGGGTTCTTCGGGTCATAGTTCCGCAGTTATAATGCTGCAAGATCCTCCCCGTAGTGAGCACATACGGAAACTTATCCGAATTTTCCAAAATCTCAGGGCTCTCAGAAAAATGGAAAAAGTGGAATTGTCCTCGGCCTTGCTTAAATTCGGATTCATGGAGAATTTGAGTATCTTGACCATCTTCCGACACCGGCCACTGCAGTCCATTTTTTCCTAAACGCTCCCAAGTGATCCCTTTGAAAAAAGGAACCACTCCCGCAATTTCAGCCAAGACATCCGGAGCCGAATACGGAGATTGCGGATACCCCATCGCATTCATCACCTCCACAACGATTTGACCATCGGGCTTCGTGCCAGCGAGCGGAGCCACCACATTATTCACCCGCTGAACTCGCCGCTCACCATTGGTAAACGTCCCCTCTTTTTCTAAAAACGAAGATGCGGGTAATACGACATCAGCCTTAGCGGCCGTCTCGGTCATAAAGATTTCCTGCACAATCAAAAAGTCAAGCTGACCAATGGCGGCTTCTATTTGGCACGTGTTCGGATCAGTTTGCAAAACATCCTCTCCCATGATCCACATCGCTTTGAGTTCTCCGCTCCGACTCGCTTCAAACATTTCAGGAATCTTCAACCCCACTTTCGAGGGATGATCCGTCTGATAAAAATCATGATAATACGCCTGCACTTCTGGCGAAGTAACGTCTAAATATCCAGCCCCTTGGTTGGGTTGCACGCCCATATCGGCTGCCCCTTGCACGTTATTTTGCCCTCGAAGCGGGTTCATGCCACACCCCTCCCGACCGATATTTCCCGTCATCATCGCCAAGTTCGCCAAAAGCATGACGGTATGACTGCCCTGATGATGCTCTGTAACGCCCAATCCGTGAAACTCCATCGCTTTGTCGGCCGAGGCATAAGCAATGGCGACCTCCCTTACATAGTCTCGATCAACACCACAGATCGCTTCCATCTGATTGACATTAACCTTCGATATAGAATCCACAAATGCTTCATAACCCGATGTTCGATCTGAGACAAATCGCGCATCAACCAACCCCTCGGTCAGCACGTAATACGCCATCAAATTCAAAAATGCCACGTTTGTCCCAGGTCTCAACTGGACGTGATACGTTGCGTATTTTGCCAACTCTGTTTTTATGGGATCCACAACAATCAAAGTTTTACCCTTCATGGCTTGTTGCTTAATTTTCGCCCCAGTCACAGGGTGCGCATTGGAAGGATTGGCTCCAATCACAAAAATACAATCTGTCACCTCCAACTCAGAAATAGAGTTGGTTGCTGCTCCGGTACCAAATGCTTTTTGCATTCCATACGCGGTAGGTGCATGGCAAACGCGTGCGCACCCGTCGATATTGTTCGTTCCCAAAACGATCCGGAAAAACTTTTGCATCAAGTAATTCTCTTCGTTGGTGCATCGAGAGGATGAAATCCCAGCAATGGCATCGGCTCCAAACTCCTGCTTGATCGACGTTAATTTTTCAGCGATCCGCTGATACGCTTCTTCCCAAGTCGCTTGTTCTAACTTTCCATTTCTCCGAATCAGAGGAGAATTTAACCTCTCGGGGTGATTATAAAACTGCCACGCGTAACGGCCTTTCACGCAAGTATGACCGCGGTTCACTTCGGCTTCGATAGGAGCCTCAATCCCGACAACCGCACCATCTCTCACTTTTACATTCAAATTACAACCAACGCCACAGTAGGTGCAAATAGTCTGAACCACCCGATCCGACTTTTGGATTTTTGAATCAAATTTATCAGACAACGCACCCGTGGGACATGCCTGCACACAAGCTCCGCAAGAAACGCAATCGGACAGCGCAAACTCAACATCCGCCCCTTTAATGACATGGTTTGTAATACCCCGCCCCATCATCGATAATACAAATTGCCCCTGCACCTCATCACACGCCCTCACACAGCGGTAACAGTTGATACATTGTTCAAAATCGGAATGGATATATGGGTGTGAAAAATCTTCCTTCATTTCCCGTTGGATCACTTCCGAAATCGTTTTCTTTTGATAACGCCCATGAATCACTCCGAACGAACGAATCGTTTTCTGAAACTCCGTGGGTAAATCCCCCTCAGCTTCTTGAAGATGCTCTTCTGGATATTGGCTCAACACCAACTCCATGATATTTTTTCTGAGTTTCTGGATTCGTTGAGTATTCGGATAAATAAACAATCCACTGGTCACCGGCGTGTGACAGGATGCCACGGCCTTTTTGTCTCCGTCTTTCTCCCGCGCAATATCCACGGAGCACAAACGACAAGACCCAAAATCTTTAAGATTCTTCGCGTGACAAATCGTAGGGATACTCTCCTCACCCTCGATACGTCTTACAAATTGCAAAACGGTTTCGCCTTCGATAAATTCGTGAGCCTGATTGTTGATGTAAGCTTTCATACCTTTTAAAATCAATGGGGGGTTATCGGAAATACGGTGCTAGCTCCTCACCAAAATCATTTAAAATATTTTTAACGGGAAGCGGCAACCCGCCACCCAACGCACAAAGCGAGCCTAGAGCCATCGTTTCGAGTAAATCATCGAAGAGGGATTTATCCATTTTTTCACCATCGTTCGCAGCGCGCTCGAGCATCTCAAACCCTCTCGCCGATCCCAAACGACACGGATAACATTTTCCACAGCTTTCATCCTTGGTAAATTCAAAGAGGTGTCTGAGGTAGTCCATCATTGAAAAATCCTGCGGAATACACACCACGCTGGCATGCCCCAACAAAAGACCAGCATCGGAAAAACTTTCAAAATCAACCGACAGTTCGTGTATTTTTTCCACAGGAAAAATTCCGCCAAGCGGTCCACCGACCTGTAGAGCCTTAATCTCTTCTCTAAATCCACCCGCATCCTCAACCAAGGAGGCAAAAGGATATCCCATTTCTACCTCATAAATTCCAGGCTTCACAAAAAAGCCATCCAGAGAAACCAACTTGGTTCCTTTTGATTTTTCGGTCCCAAGCGAAGCAAAGGCATCGCCTCCCATTTTAAGAATTTCGTAAAGGTTGGCAAACGTCTCAACGTTACTCAACACCGTAGGTTTTCCATACAAACCTTCCTGAGCAGGAAAAGGCGGACGCACTCGCACCTCAGGGCGCAAACCTTCAATCGAATTCAACAAAGCCGTCTCCTCTCCACAGACGTAAGCGCCGGCGCCTTCTATAATTTTAAAATCAAATTCGCAACCAATGATCGATAGCTCCCGAAGTTCTGAAATAGCCGAATCCACAGCACTAATGGAATCTGGATATTCAGCACGAATATACAAAACACCCTGTTTCGCTCCCACAGCTTTCCCCGCAGCCATCATTCCAAACAAAACCAAATGTGGGTTTTGCTCCAATAAATACATATCGGAATACGCCCCTGGATCTCCTTCATCAGCATTACAAACGATGTATTTCTCGTCGGATTCCGATTCAGCACAAGCACGCAACTTCAACGCCAACGGAAAACCAGCTCCACCTCGGCCCCGGAGTTGGGATGATTGTATTTCTTCGAGAATCACCAAGGAATCTTTTGCTTCAAGCAACTGGTAACAATCGCGCAAGTTTTCCACGGGTTGCGTTAAAATCGCTCTGGGAGATAAAGTGGTAACTTCATAAGATTTATTCGATTTCTTTGGCTTGGTCAACGATGGCCAATCCAAAGCCTCATCCCATGAATACGTCTGCCCATCATATAAAAACGCCGCATTCGTATGGCAATGCCCTAAACACGAAACATGACCTATTTCATCTGGCTCAAACTGCTTGCTAAGCTCTTTTTTTACTTTGGCTAACTTCCCTGAAGTCACACAGGCTGAGCCATGACAGACAAATACCTTTTTCCCTTTATTTTCCTCTCTGAGAAAATCGTAAAACGATCTCGTCCCTAAAATGGACGAGCGCCCTATCAGGAATTTTGAAGCTGTCGACTCGTCTGAATCCCCTTCATGAAACTTAATCTCTTCAAAAAGGTTTTCTTTAAGTCCTTTGCGAGCGGACAAGCTCCTGAGATTCTTCGACATATCAACTGAGCGATGAGTTTATGCGCCTTCGAATTACAAATAGAGAAATTCAAGCACTCAGTATAAGTCTGAAAAATAAGACAACACGTCAACGTTGAAATTTTTGCATCATTCAAAAAATAAAAAACGCCGCCGAGAGTTCAACTCCCGACGGCGTGGTGATTTTTCTAAGCGGCGGGAGCGTTCAATAGCTCCCTCCTCTTTTGTTTAGTCTTCAGAGCTTGGGCTCCACTCTTCAGCCACTTCTGTAGAAGCAAGGTTGAATGCGTGCTCAAGTCCAACGAGATCTCCACTTGGGCGGAGTGTTTCGAAGGAAGCAGACTCTTTCTGGAGTTGCTCTGGATCGTAGTTAACAGCCTTGATGGAGAGACCGATACGGCGCTCAATCTTGTCAACTTTGATAACACGAGCTTCGATTTCGTCTCCAACTTTGATAACGTCCTTAACTTTCTCAACGTGTCCCTCAGCAAGCTGGGAGATGTGGATGAGTCCGTCGATGTCGTTTTCAAGGTTCACGAAGGCACCGAAGCTAGCAATCTTGGCAACATTACCTTTAACGAGGTCGCCAACTTTGAAGCTGCTTTCGATATCAGCCCATGGATCGTCCTCAAGTTGCTTAACTCCAAGAGAAACGCGCTGGTTCTCCTTGTCGATGCTAAGAACAACAGCTTCCACTTCGTCGCCCTTCTTGACGATTTCAGATGGGTGGTTGATCTTACGAGTCCAAGAGAGATCAGATACGTGAATCATTCCGTCGATTCCCTCCTCCATTCCGATGAATGCACCGTATGCAGTAAGGTTGCGAACTTCACCTTTAACGACGGTTCCAATTGGGAACTTAGCTTCAAGCTCATCCCATGGGTTCACCTCAAGCTGACGCACGCCGAGAGAGATCTTTTGTTCTTCGATGCTGATGCCGAGAACAACTGCTTTGATTTCTTGGCCGAGCTCAAGCACGTCGCTAGGGCGGTTGATACGCTTAACCCAAGAGAGTTCAGAAACGTGAACGAGTCCTTCAACTCCGCTCTCCATTTCGATAAACGC
>CAZOWD010000147.1:0-5387 GCA_964583225.1 uncultured Verrucomicrobiales bacterium
ATTTCTGCTGTCACATTTAGTGGTCGCTTCGGGGTGAATCGTCTTGATCTTTTGGTTGCGTCTGTGCATGGATTTGTGCGCGATGGATACATGGATTCTTTTAGCTGCTTTGGTGCTTGCTGTGATTGCAGCGGTGCAAGGGGCGATCTGTGTGCATTTTGGTAAGCAATCGAAGTTTACGATCGGATGGTTGGCGGCTTCTTTTTGTTGCCAGTTGGCCGTGCTTTCGATTCGTGGTCAGATGCGCGGAAGCTGTCCGTTGGGTGATACGGGAGAAGTTATGTTGTTTTCTGCGTGGTCGCTGACGATGTGTTATTTGGCGGTGGGGTCGGTGTATCGGCTTTCGTTGCTTGGGGTGTTTACAGCTCCGCTGGTTTCTTTTTTGCTAGGGCTCGCCCTTTTTCCAGGGATGATGGAGGTGGCGCCAGAGCATGCAGCTAACAGTGATGTGTGGCGGGCTTTTCACGCGGGGTTTTCCGTGCTGGCTTATGGTGCGCTCGGTTTGTCCGCGGTGGCTGCCGTGATGTTTTTGGTGCTGAACCAGCAACTCAAGGAGGCTCATTTAACAACAGGTTTGTTTAAAAAACTGCCACCGGTTCGCGAACTTATTTTTGTGGTGCGTCGCTTGTTGGTGTTGGGCTTGATCGTGCTGACGTTAGGGGTGTTTTGTGGGGTGATGATGGAGGAGCAAGGTAGTTTTTCAGGTGGGCCTATGAACCACCATTTGCTCATGGCTGCCGTGCTTTGGGCGTCGTATGGTGCGTTGCTAACTGTGAATCGGGTTCGTGGCTTGCCTCCTAAAAAATTGGCGTTGTCAACGATCGTGTTGTTTGTCGTTTCACTCCTGATGTTTCTTGTGATCTAAATGGAGCTTGTTTGTATAGGATTGAACCACGAAACCGCACCTGTTGAGGTGAGGGAGCATTTTGCGGTGCCAGCTGAAAAGCTAGGCGAACGGGCTCGGGAAATAGCATCGTTAGACGATCTGGGAGAGAGCGTGGTGCTCTCCACGTGTAACCGAATGGAAGTTTACGTGGTGGCCGAGGATGCAGAGCAAGGAGGCGAGACGTTGAAAAATTACCTGTTACAAGGGCATGACCGTTCGGCGGAAAGGCATTTGTATCAAAAACGTGGCGATGATGCGCGGCGGCATTTGTTTCGTTTGGTGTGCGGGCTTGATTCCATGGTGCTTGGGGAAACGGAGATTTTTGGCCAAGTGAAACAGGCCTACAAACAAGCTCTCGAATCAGGCGCTACGAAGGGGATGCTGAACAAGCTGTTCCAGAAATCGTTTGCCGTGGGAAAAAAAATCCGGACGCAAACGCGGATTCAGGTGGGCCCGACATCGGTAGGGAGCGCAGCGGTGGACTTGGCTGAGAAAATCTTTGGTAAACTGAACGGGTGCCATGTCATGATTATTGGGGCGGGGGAAACTAGCCGGAAAGTGGCGATGAGTATGCTTTCTCGTGGAGCTAGCAACCTCACGGTGACAAATCGATCCGAGAAACGCGCCCAAGATTTGGCGGCGGAGCTCGGTGGAAAATCCGTTCCATTTACCGACTGGGAAAAAACTCTGATTGAGGCCGATGTGGTGGTTTCTTCCACTGGCGCACCTGAGCCCGTGCTTCGAGCCGCACAGATCGAGGCGGTGCGCAAACAGCGGAAATATCGCCCTTTATTTCTCATCGATATTGCGGTGCCTCGCGATATCGAACATGCTGCTGGCGAGATCGAGGAGGTTTACCTTTACGATATGGATATGCTACAGCAATTGGCTGGAGAAGCTCGGCAATCTCGGCAGGAGCAGGTTGATATTTGTGTCGAAATGATCGAAGAATTTATAAAAAAATCATGAAGCCATTAGTGATAGGAACCCGTGGAAGCGCGCTGGCATTGGTCCAAGCGGAAATGACAGAGGCCATATTGACCCGCACATTTCCTGAGCGGGAACTGGTGCGCAATGTGATCAAAACCACGGGCGACCGACGGACGGATGTTCCTTTGTCCGAAGTCGCCAAAGTGGAAGGTGTTCTCGATAAAGGGGTTTTTACGAAAGAACTGGAAGTTGCGCTGGATGCCGGGAGTGTTGATATTGCCGTGCATAGCATGAAAGATGTTCCCACGGTGCTGGATGAATCTTTTTGTATCGCCGGAGTGCTCGAGCGTGCTCCCGTGCGGGACGTTTTGGTCTCGATGACTCCGGGCGGGTTGGATGGCTTGCCTGAGGGGGCTACGGTGGCGACGAGTAGCGTGCGCCGTCAGAGGCAACTAAAATGGCTACGGCCCGATCTCAAGCTCGTTGATATCCGTGGGAATGTGCCTACCCGGTTAGAAAAATTAGCGGGGAATCCAGAACTCGATGCGATCATGTTGGCCGAGGCTGGTTTGGTGCGTTTGGGGTATGACGTTTCTGGAAAGCTCGATGGCGGATTGTATGTGGCGCCCCTTGCCGCTGAGACGTTTTTACCTGCGGCATGTCAGGGGATTGTTGGTTTTGAAATCCGAAAAGACGACGAGGATTCCCGTGCATGTGTCGAAGCCATTACGCACGCTCCTTCGATGATGCAGGCTAGAGCCGAGAGGGAATTTCTTCGCTTGCTCGATGCTGGTTGTCACACACCCGTGGGGGTGCGGTCGTGGGTGGACGGTGAAGTTCTCAACATGGTAGCGCGAGTTTTTGATGAAGAAAATGAGCAAGCTCCACCGAAAGAAGCGCAGGCTCAGGGGGCTACGTCTGATCCCGAATCCGTCGCCGCGACGCTTTATCAATCACTAAAAAAATGAGTGGCATTTGTTATCTCGCCGGAGCTGGACCAGGCGATCCAGGGTTAGTGACATTAAAAACGCAGCAGTGTATTCGCGAAGCTGATGTGCTGGTATATGATGCGCGAAGCTGTGCGGAGCTTCTGACTTGGGCGCGTCCAGAGTGTGAGAAAATTCCTGTGGGGAAATGCGTGGCAAATCATAAAATGTCGCAGGAGGCGATTAATGCGCTTTTGGTTGAGAAGGTGAAAGAAGGGAAGGTGGTTGTCCGCTTGAAAGGGGGAGATCCCATGATTTTTGGTCGCGCGGGAGAAGAGGCTGCTGTGTTGGCTGAGGCTGGATTAAAATTTGAAATTGTCCCCGGTGTGTCATCGGCGTTTGCCGGACCCGTTTATGCTGGGATTCCTTTGACTCACCGAGAATACGGCTCTCAGCTCACGGTGTTTTCAGGTTACGAATCGGAGGATGAAAAGAAAAACGATGTGGATTATGCGTTGCTCGCCAAGCTCCCAGGCACGAAAGTGTTTCTCATGGGTGTTGCTCGGCTTCGCGAAATTACGAAAAATTTTATAGAGCATGGGGCGGATCCTGCTACTCCTATTGCCCTAACGCGTTGGGCGACCACGGGTCGTCAGAAAACGATTCGAGGAACGCTTGAAACCATCGCGGATATCGCGGAAGAACAAAAATTTAAAGCCCCTGCTGTGGGCGTTATTGGAAATATTATTAAAGAAATGGATAAAATGGACTGGTATGAAAATCGC
This sequence comes from uncultured Verrucomicrobiales bacterium, assembly GCA_964583225.1. Taxonomy (GTDB): domain Bacteria; phylum Verrucomicrobiota; class Verrucomicrobiia; order Verrucomicrobiales; family Akkermansiaceae; genus Oceaniferula. The sequence continues at coordinate 3,528 of CAZOWD010000147.1, forward strand.
CCGCTTAAGGGGAAACGTATTGTGGTAACTCGGAGTCAGGATCAGGCCGGAGGCTTGGTGAAGCAGCTTTCGGAGCTAGGCGCCGATGTGTTGGAGCTTCCCGTGTTGCGTATTGAAGATCCCGTGGATCGGAAAGAATTTGCGGAGAGCGTAGCGCATGCCCATACTTACGATTGGCTTGTGTTTAGTAGTTCCAATGGAGTTCGCCGTTTTTTTGATGCGTTCTTTTCGATTTATAAAGATGCAAGATGCATTGGTGGGGTGAAAATTGCCGCTGTGGGGCCTGGGACGGAAGAGGCGATTCGTGAATACCGCTTTGATGTGGATTTGGTGCCAGAACGTCACTTGGCTGAGGGGCTTTTGGAGTCGTTTAAAAAAGATTTTAATGTCGATAGCCAAACCATCCTCTGGATTCGCCCAGAAAATGCGCGTCCCGTTTTAGCGGATGGGCTTTCCGAGATGCAGGCTATTGTAGACGAATGCGTGGCGTATCGGGTCGAACCTGAAACGGAAGACCCAACAGGAGCGGTCGCCCGATTTGCAGAGGAAGGGGCTGATTTGGTTACGTTTACGAGTCCGTCCACAGCTCAGTATTTTAATGACCTCAATCTTGCGTGGCCCAAAGGTTGTAAAGCGGCGAGCATTGGCCCAATCACCACAGAAAAACTTAAAGAATTAGGCAAAACTGACATCATTGAGGCGGAAGAGCATCATATTGAAGGGTTGGTTAAAGCAATTGTAGAAGCATTGAGCTAGTTCACTGATTTCTATTAGAAGTGAGAAAAAAGCCCTGCTAGTCACAAACGGACTAGCAGGGCTTTTGGTTGAGCTTGTCGGAATTAAGCTTTATTTGAGGATTGATTTAATGGACTCGATTAACTTTTTGTAAAGCGGTTCCACTTTGTTTGCTCCATCAACTTCTTTTTCTAGAGCGATAATTTGATTTTTGATATCTTTGTAGATTTTCTGATTTTTGCTGCTGTATCCGAGGGTGACAGCTAACTCCAACTGATCCTCAGAGGCTTTCAAGAGCGCATGAATTTTCTTTTTGTCTTTTTCTTTGTCCGCATGAGAAGCCATGTTGATCATGGACTCTGCTCGGATAATTGGCAGAGGAATGATTTGGGTTTCATCAACAAGGGTGGATAGTCCGATTGCAAGAGTGTCCAATGCCTTGTTTTTCTTGCCGTCCACGAGGAACTTCGTAGCCAACTTAATTGAGAGCGGGTAGGTGTTCATGGGGAGGTAGGTAGTCGTTGTGACTAACTCATCTCTCAATGGAAGTAGAACGGCACGAGCTTCTTGAACTTTAGACTCTTTGAGTAATTTTTCGGCACGAGCGATTTCTTTTTTAGCTGCCGAGTTGCTGATGAGAAGCTCCTTAATGACCACTTGGGAATTGATGGGGATTAGGCCAAGATCGGGATTTGCGGCGAGGGCGATGTCAAACTTTCCAGTGGCTTCTTGAAGGGCTTTAACCGCTTCTTTTTTCTTATCTTGTTCGATGAGTTTTGTCGCTTCGAATACTTTTTTGAGACCTTCAGCGACTCCCTTGTTGACCTCTTTTAATAAGTCATTTTGCGATTTTTCTTTGTCTCGAATCGCTTTTTTATTTTGAGCGTCGATATCAGTTGTCGTTTTTTCGGTCTTTGCTGTTTTTTCTGCTGGGGTTTGTTTTCCGGGTGTTTCTGCTGCATAGGATGAAGCAATAAGAGCACCTGATAGAATACTTGTTATGAGGAATTGATATGATTTTTTCATGGTGATTAGAATTGGGTTAATTTTCCACCCTCCCAAGCGACAAATCACATCTTTTTTGTTTCAACTTTTTGATATTTTTTGAGAAATTTTTTTTGCGTG
>CAZOWD010000148.1:0-5310 GCA_964583225.1 uncultured Verrucomicrobiales bacterium
TTTCGAGCCTCAGAAAGAACCGCCTCAATAAACCGAGCGATATCCGTATTTCCCGGAGTGTGTTTGTAAAAGGAACAATACGGGCAAATCCGATGACAAAACGGAATGTGAAGGTAGATCATTTAGATGCTCATGGCTGAGAACCCGCCATCGACTACGATTTCTGTGCCCGTGATGAACGAGCCTGCGATGTTGGACGCCAAAAGAAGCGTGGCGCCAGTGAGTTCTTCGGCGTTACCAAAACGCGACATCGGAGTGTGGCGTAGGATGTCGAGCGCACGGGATTCGTCACCGTGAAATGCGGTTTCGCCAGTAGGGAAAAATCCAGGAACGATGGTGTTCACGCGGATGTCGTGCTCCGCCCATTCGCGAGCGAGGTTTTTGCTCAGGTTGTGCACGGCTGCTTTTGCGGATGAGTAACCAAAGATGCCAGAAATAGGCATATTTCCAGCCATAGATCCAACATTGATGATGCTGTTGGGTTCGATGCTGTTGATGAAATATTTCCCAAATATCTGACAAGCGCGGAACACGCTGGAGAAGTTTGTGTCGATGAGGCGAGCGTATTCTTCATCGTCGATTTCGAGGAAATTGGATCGGCATTCAACACCTGCGCCGTTCACGAGGATGTCACATTTTCCCGAGCGTTTAATAACTTCAGCCAGTAAGTTTTCAATGTCTTCGCGCTTGGAAACATCGGCTTTGTGAAACCATGACGTGCCGCCAAAAGCATCGATGGCTGCCAGTTTTTCAATAGCGTTTTCAGGATTTCGACCGACTAGGATGACTTCGGCGCCAGCGCGAGCAAGGGCGATGCCCATATTGCCACAGAGGTGGCCGGTTCCTCCGATAACGACGGCAACTTGCCCTTTAAGACTGAAAATGGATTCGAGATATGACATGGGAAAGGAAGATGTGAAAAGTAGAAGAAGGTCGAGAGAAGGAGGTGAAGCGGGTTACATTTTGATATCGATCATTGCGTTGTCGCGAAGACGTTTGACCCAACGCTCCATGCGCTTTTTATTTTTCTTTGCACGGACGCGGGATTCAATGCTGTCCCGAACTTCGCTGAGCGGAGGAACTGGACCGTAGAATTTTTTATCAACTCGGACGATTGTAAATCCACGAGCGTCTTCAAGTGGTCCAAGAATTTTTCCGTTGTCGGTTTCCATGAGGATAGCTGCAAAGGCGGGGGAGAGGTCGGTTCGAGGAGTTTTCTCAACCTTACCTCCGTCTTCTGCGTAGGAGTCCGCTGAGTATTCTTTGGCTAGCTTTTCAAAATCAGCACCTTTTTTGAGTTTGGCTACGATCTCTTCTGCTAGTTGAAGTTGGGTTTCTGGGGTGGCTATTGGGTTTGAGCTGTCAAACTTCGGAATGTAAATTTTGTGGAACTCAAGGGCGTCACCAGTGATGTCCCGCATTTTGAGTTTGTCTTTGTTGTATTCAGCGCGAACTTCATCGGGAAGCGGTGGCACAGAGTTTGAAAACTGCTTGGAACGCATTGCTTGCACGATGAGTTTTTTCTCGGTTTCGCGTCGGTGCTGTTGCGGAGTCATTCCAGCCTCGCGGAGCGCTTTGACATATTCACTTCGGTTGTTGTTATACAGTTCGCGGATTTGTCGTTTGATTTCATCGTCGATGATGTGAGCTGGGATTTTTCCCTTAATTTTGGTGCGAAATTCAGAAAGGATGAGTTCGCGTTCGATCAAGCTATCAAGAATGCTTTTGCGAGCTTTGTTGATGAGTTCGTCATACATTTTCCCTTTGCGGGGCATTTGGGCATCGAGTTGCTGACGGTAAGGCGTGAGGTGATAGTTGACCTCATTGGTGGTGACGACACGTCCATTTACTTTGGCGGCGATGCCCGTGACTTCGCGAGCTTGCGCTTGAGGAGCTAGAGCCATGGGGATGAGCGCGATAAATGAAAGAGTGAGGGTTAGCTTGGAAAGGGACATAATCGACATGTGTTGGGCTTGTTTTCTCACAGAGGGCGTTTGAGTCAAGGGTTTTCCCGTAACAAAAGGGTGAGGTGGGTTAGTTGAAAGGATGGATTTTCCTGTCTTTTTGGACGCCTGACCACGAGGTGAAGAATTGGAAAATACAGAGCAATGCCATTGTTGCTATGATCTGTGATTTTGGCTGAGTGAGTATGGTGAAATACCCGTAATCGTGCAATCTGATGAGGGAGGAAACGATGCCAAGCATCGCAATGATAAGTCCGCCGTAAAGGCCGTGGCGAAAAGAGAGTCGAGTGAATGCGAGGCAAATAAGCTGAGCTCCACCAAAAAAAACGGGCATGAGCATTTCGGTAGGCATGCCAACGGAGGAGGTTCCATTTATCCCAAGAGCGTCCCATTGAATAAAGCCAAAGATGCCAAGTGTTATTAGGCAAATGGCGTTGAGAATGGTAAGAATCATGTCTGAAAGTATTTGCTGGGAACTTCTGGGATGCAAGGGTTGATTCGATGGATAGCTGTGTCTATATTGCCCCTCATGCGAGGTGAAAAAAAGAAGAAACGCTTGTGGGTTAAGGTTCTTGGCGGAGGTGTAGCTGGTTTGTTGGTTGTCGGAGTGGGGATCAATGTAATGATTAACCATTACCTCAGTGAGTCTTATTTGGAGGAGCAACTTGAATTGGCGATCAACAGTCAGGTTGAGATTGGTAGTGTGAAAGTTTCTCTCCTGAGTTCGCCCGCGCGGTTGACTTTAAAAAATGTAAAACTTTCGGGGAACCCTGGCGATGTGCGCGTGGGAAATGCTCAAGTGAAAGTGGAAGAAGTGGATCTAAAGGTGCGCCTGTGGAGTTTGCTGGAGAAAAAAATTGAGGTGAAAGAAATGACCATCCGAGGCGCGCATGTGACGGGGGCGATCAATCGGAAAGGAGAAAACTCGCTGGCGGCATTATTTGAATCGCCTGAAAAAGCAAAAAAGCGTTTGGAGTCGGTTGACGTTAAAAAGGTGGAGGTGACTCAAAAACCTTCAGTGACGGAGCCTTCTGTGGCTGAAGCCCCATCGGAAAAGCCCACTGTCGAGGAAGAAAGCGGTGGCTTTAACGCCTATGACCAAGAGAGCTTTGTGGCATCGCTCGGCGGTTTTTATCTGAAAGATTCTAGTGTGGATTTGACGATTGAGAAATCGGGACTTCGGATTCGTGCAAATGACGTAAACCTTTCTCTGGGATCGTTGAATATTGACCCTCGGCGATTGCAAGACACGGATACGGCAAAAATGAAGCTGTCCATGCACTTGGCTTTGGATTCTACGGAAGGGTGGCAGTATGCAAATATTGTGATCAACGGGGGCGCCGAAGTTCGTATTTTTAACCCAGAATCTGGGGATATGGAACCAAACGTGGACGCTGATTTGAACTTGGGAGATGATTCGAGCATTAACACGCATATCCCAGTGATTGTGGAAACTTGGAAGGAGTTGGAGAAACTCCGCAAAATTGGCATTAAAATGGGAACTTTGCCGGAGAAAGCGACATTTGGTCGGAGTCAGTCTGTAGCCGTTCATTATCATAAAGGGATGGTGACGGTGATGAAACCTCTTTCTATCTGGTTGGCCGATTGGGAGGTTGCTGTTCTGGATCGCTCATGGGTGCAGACGGAAACCGATCAACATAAAATTCAGGCTGAGGTGTTAGCGTCGAAAAAACTGAGCGCATCCATTCATAAGCTCGTTTTTAAAGGGATTGATTATTTGCCAAAAAAAATCAGAAAATCGATGGAGCAAGACATGGAGAAAAAACTTTTCCGCGATGGGCGTTTTTTTGTGGCGATTCAATCGTCCAAAGAACTTTCACATCCGAAAATCCGTTTGGTAAATGGCGTGCCTGATATCGGGAAAGCTGCTGAAAAGGCGGGAAAAGATTTACTCGAGAAAAAGGCCGGAAAGCTTTTGAAAGGGTTATTTGGTCATTAGGGTTAGATGGATTTTATTCAGGTTCGGTCAAGGAAAGGTCTTGCATGGCGCTAGGGCTTTCTTAGACTTTGCGCCTCATGACAGCTACTCAGTCTTCTTCAGTTCTCCGCATCGTATTTATGGGAACGGGCGATATCGCCTTGCCTTCGTTCTCGTTACTTTTTGATTTAGATTTTGTGGATGTGGTTGGTTTGGTCACTCAGCCAGACAAACCCGTTGGGCGTAAGCAGGTGATGACGCCACCTCAGATTAAGCTTGTGGCTGTTGAGCATGGTGTTCCTGTGTATCAACCAGAGAAGGTGAGTGATGCGTCATTTTTGGCTGAGTTAGAGGCGCTGAATCCAGATGTTATCGTTGTGATGGCTTACGGGCAAATTTTATCGCAGGCGTTGCTGGATATCCCGAAGGTTGCGTGTATCAACTTGCACGCTTCGCTGTTGCCTAAATATCGAGGTGCTGCGTGTATTCAAGCTGCCATTGATGCGGGAGATTCTCATACAGGGGTGACGGTGATGCACGTGGTGAAGGCTCTGGATGCGGGTGATGTGATTTTAAAATGCGAAACGCCGATCGGGGCGCAAGAAACCGGAGGCGAACTTCACGACCGCTTGGCTGATCTGGCTCCAGAAGCGCTGAAAAAGGCGTTGGTTCAATTGGCTGATGGTTCGGCGACTCGAACCCCTCAAGATGCTGCGTTGGTGAGTTATATTTCAAAGTTGATGCGTTCGGATGGGCGCATTGACTGGTCGATGCCTGCCCGCGCATTGGAACGTCGCATCCGAGCATACGACCCGTGGCCAGGAACCTCTACCGAATTTACTGAGAAAAAAGGTAGAAATAAGGGACGGAAACGTCGGTTGAAAATTTTTCCTCAAGTTGAAGTCGTGGACGTTACTGATGGCAATCGAACACCAGGAGCAGTGTTGGAGTGTGAAGGGCGCTTGGTGATCGCCTGTGGCGAGGGAGCGCTTCAAATAAACCAACTTCAGCCCGATGGCTCGCGTCGGATGGCTGTTGCCGATTTTTTATTAAGCTCTCCTTTTGAGGTGGGGGATGTGTTGGGTTAAGCCAAGCTCCCCCTGAGGCATCAAACTCAAACGGCGGAACTGATTTGCTCCGCCGTTTGGTTGTTGTTTGCGTCGTTTGATGCTAAAAGCCGCAGTTGGCTTTCTGTTGAAAGCTGTAGAGTCATCATCGCTTAAGGAATAGAGGGGGGAATAAGATTTTTTAAATAGTTCTCCCATCGGGCGAAGAGGAATTTAAATTCGTAACCGTTTTAAATTGGATTTTGGAAGATGGAGATCATCGCTAGGGCTTTGGGGATGGCGTTCTTGTGCTGAAAGCACAATCTATATGAGCCTCGGGCAAGAGCAACGCTCGCCCCCG
>CAZOWD010000149.1:0-3946 GCA_964583225.1 uncultured Verrucomicrobiales bacterium
GTTTTGCCTCCAGCAGAGCTATCAACTTGGGAGACGATGGTTGTTGGAATCTGAACAAATGGGATTCCTCTGTAAAAAATAGCGGCGACAAATCCTGCGAGGTCTCCCGTGACGCCTCCTCCGAGGGCGATGACAAATGAAGAGCGATCATGTCCCGCTTGGGTGAGTTCGCTACATAATGCGCTGACTTGGGTCATGGATTTGCTACCTTCTCCTGCGGGAAATGTGTGAAGGCTCGGTTCGTAGCCCGTTTCGCGGAGCGAGTCCATGACGCGTTGGGCGTAGAGTGGACCCACGTTGGAATCTGTGATGACGGCGCATTTCCCGTGAAGGTTGACGGATTGGATGAGTTCTCCGATGTTTGAAAGGAGCCCGTCTTCTACGAGGATGTCGTATGAGCGGTCGGCGAGGTCAACATGAACGGTGGGCATGGCGGAAGAGTAAGTTTCAGGGGGCAAGTTTCAAGTTTCAAGTTTGCATCCTTGTGGAATGAGTGGCGATGTGTTGGGGTAGGTGTGTGTCAGAGATCGTGATTGATATTTCAGAAACCAGAAAACGTTACTCTGGTGGTGTAGAGGCTCTTCGTGGAGTTTCGCTTCAGGTGCCCCGTGGTGGGATATTTGGTTTGTTGGGACCCAATGGGGCGGGGAAAAGCACGTTGGTGAAAATTCTCATGACCATTGTGCGCCCTACACATTGCGTGGGGACGATGCTCGGTCGCCCCGTGGGAGATAAACCGACCTTGGCACGCGTTGGCTATTTGCCTGAACACGCTCGGTTTCCTGAATATTTAACGGGCTTGGATGTGGTGCGTTACGTGGCGGGATTGTCTGGCGTTTCGAGGGGTGTTGCAAAATCGAGGGCGGAGGAGTTGGTGAACATGGTGGGGATGAAGGAATGGGGAAAGCGTAAGATGGGAAAGTATTCCAAAGGGATGAAACAGCGGATTGGCTTGGCCCAAGCGCTGGTGAATGATCCGGAGATTGTATTTTTGGATGAGCCAACCGATGGCGTGGATCCGACGGGTCGGTTAGAAATGCGCCATTTACTTCAGCGGATGCGCGATGAGGGACGGACGGTTTTTATCAACAGTCATTTGCTGGGAGAATTGGAAATGATCTGCGATAGCGTGGCGATTATGGACCAGGGGCAGTTGGTGCGGCAGGGTTCGGTTTTAGAACTCACGGAAAAAAGTCGACGATATGAACTGCGGGTTGAAGGACCCATTTCAGCGGAGTTGCAGGCACAGTTGAAACGCGACGGCGTCGATTTTTCGGGGGACGTGTTGCGGGTTTATCAAAGTTCTCCAGCGCCGATGCAACCGATTATTGATGCCTTGCGCGCTCAGTCGGTTACAATTGTTGAAATGCGTGAGGTGCGTCAGTCGTTGGAAGAATTATTTATGGAATCCGTGCAAAGCAAAGGGGCGGGAGCGCAACAACCACCGCCACTCCCGAAGGTTTTTCCGCCCGAAAATAAACCGAAGGAGATGGTGAAATGAGACAGATGGTAGCGATTTTGTGGGAGTCCTATCGGATGCTCCGTGCCCGAGTGCTCTTTTGGGTGGTGTTGGGGATTTCTCTCTGTGTGGCGTTGATGTTTGCTTCGATTGGGGTAACCGATGACGGATACAGTTTGTTGTTTGGTCTCTGGGAAGTGCCGTCGGACATGATCAATGCGAAGAGCGGTTATGCCGAGTTGTTTTACCTCGTTATTTTTACCAATGTCATGGTGAAATGGTGGTTGGGTTATTTGGCGATCGCGCTGGCGTTGATTTCGTGTAGTTCCATTTTTCCCGAATTTTTATCGGCGGGTTCGGTGGATGTGGCGATTTCTAAACCGATTAGTCGCACGCGGCTATTTCTCATCAAATACATGGGGAGTTTGCTGTTTGTGTTTCTTCAGGTTGGTGTGTTTGCCTTGATTGTGTTTTTAGCGCTTGGGATTCGTCTCGGGCACTGGAACTGGAGCGTTTTTTGGTCGGTCCCGATTCTCGTTTTTGTGTTTAGCATGATTTACTGTTTTGGCGTTTTGGTGTCGGTTTGGACGCGCTCGACGATGCTGTCGCTTCTTGCGATGCTTATTTTATGGGGTGCGAGCCTGATGGTGCAGTGGACTGAGGGAGTTCTTTACGGGCTTAGCTATTCCTCCGCGGACGCTGGCGAGCGGGTGGATCTGCGAACGGGTCAGGTGTATAAGGCTTCAGAATCTGAGTTTGAGGGAATGAAAAAGGCGTATCGCTTGTGTAAAATGGTAGCTTGGCCCCTACCTAAAACTCGGGAGGTGACGTTGATGATTAATGAAAAAATTAAAACGGATCAATCCAATCAATCGCTGAGTGGAATGAGTTTGTTTGCTTTTTCTGGAGAAGGTGCCATGCAGCAGTTTCAAGGGGAGTCTGCCAAAAAATCAGCTAGACGAAACTCTCTGTTTTATGTCGTGGGGAGTTCCGCGTTGTTTGAGTTCTTTGTGCTTTCTCTCGCGTGTTGGAAGTTTTCTCGGAAAGATTATTGAATTTTTTCCTCGGTCTTTACGTGTCGAGAAACCGATCGTCTGAGCGTTTGGCGGCCACTTCTTCTTGGGTTGATTTCATCCATCCAGATTTTATAGGCGTTTCGATTTTGTCGAAATTTTCGATGTATGGTTTAAGGTCGAGCAACGGGGTTCCATCGAGCACATCAATCCCTTTGACTGTGACGATGTTTCCTTCGACGCTGACGATTTCAACGATGGAGAGTCCCATTTTATTAGGGCGAACGGGGCTACGCGTGCTGAAGATTCCTCGAGTTGAGTTTGTTTTATCGTTAAATGGCACGACTTCTAGACGAGGATTGGTAACCTGATGGAAGTGGTAAATGAGGTAGGCATGGCTGAACCCTTCCAAGTCTTTGAGGCCAGGTTCGAGTTCGGGTAAAAACTCAATGGTCGCCAACACATCGCTGGCGCCACGGGGTTGGATGGGCATATTTTCCAACGTCGTGAACGGTGTGTGAATTGTGGCGATAGGTGAGATTTCAATTACCATGGGTCGGAAGCAATTTGGGAGAGGTTTGCATATTTTGCCTGAAGAAAGTAAAATGTGCGGAGTTTATGGTGAAATACGGGTATTCAAGAAAACTGATTCAGTTATCATACATCCGTTCTACTGCCTTTTGAAACGTTCATCTTATGCCTTTGCCCTCTGACAACTCCAAGAGAAACTTCCCTGTTTTGGGAGGGTTAGCAGCGATTTTTATCCTGCTGGCCTGTGTGTTTGCTTGGTTGCCTCAGGGATCGGGGATTCCATTGGCAAAGCCCGTGAGCGTTTCGGCAGCTGATATATCGACTGCGCCTCGGTTTTCCTTGATGAAAGATGACGCCAAGACCGAGATCGAGGGATTTCAGCGGAACTGCATGGATTGTCACGATATGATTGATTCTTCGCCGGCGCGGAGCACGGATCTCATGCAACACGAAGACATTCATCTCGATCACGGAGCGAATAGCCGTTGTGTGAACTGTCATGCGGAGAAAAACCGAGACAAACTTACGCTGCGCGATGGTTCATTGGTTGGTTTTTCTCAAAGCACTCAACTTTGTGCGCAGTGTCACGGAACGACGTATCGTCGCTGGCAACGCGGAGCTCACGGGAAAACTATGGGGTATTGGGATGTGAAAAAAGGAGTTCAAAAACGCCTCCAGTGCGCTAATTGCCACGATCCGCACTCGCCACATTATAATCCGATGAAGCCGTTGCCAGCTCCTAATACCTTGAGAATGGGGACGCCACATCGGGTTAAGGCACTGCCTCACGAGGAGCACCGCTCACCACTTTCACAGTATCGGCCTGAATATCAGGAGCAGGAAAAATCAACGGGATTTCCCCAAAAACATCACGACTCACCCCACGGAAACGAATGAGCCAAGAACGACCCATTAACGAATCTCAAGCGTCTCAGCCAACCTC
>CAZOWD010000149.1:4046-5306 GCA_964583225.1 uncultured Verrucomicrobiales bacterium
GATATTTCTCGCCGTAGCTTTTTGAGGAAATCCGCGGTTGTGGCGGGAGGAGTCGCTGCCACTTTGACGGCGATGAAGCCGTTGATGGATCTCGATTCCGCTGAGATGCCAAGCGTCGAAAAAATGCTTCAGAAGCATTATAAAGAGATGTCGCCAGAGGAAATGGAGGCTACTTTAGCTCGGATTTCCAAAGAAGTAGAAAAACGCTACGAGGTTCGTCCTGAGATTCGCGACATCAAACCGATGGATGGCGTGGAGTTTGTTTATGCTCTGAACCTAAGCCTTTGTGTGGGATGTCGGAAATGTGTGCATGCTTGCGTTGCTGAAAACAACCAGAGCCGTTCGCCAGAGATTCAATATATCCGAGTGTTGGAAATGCCTTCCGATACCATCGATCTCAACCAAGGGAATCAGCATTACAATTCCAAAACGGTTCCTAAAAAGGGGAAATATTACATGCCAGTGCAGTGCCACCAGTGCGCAGAGCCACCTTGTGTCGAGGTCTGTCCCGTGGAGGCCACGTGGCAAGAGCCCGATGGAATCACCGTCATCGACTACGATTGGTGTATTGGGTGCCGGTTCTGCGAGGCCGCCTGTCCGTATTGGGCGCGTCGCTTTAATTTTACGACACCAAAAATTCCGAAAGAAGACATCAATCCCAATATGTCTTACTTGTCCAACCGTCCTCGACCTAAGGGGGTGATGGAAAAATGCACGTTTTGCCTGCATCGAACCCGCGAAGGAAAAATGCCCGCGTGTCTCGAAGTTTGCCCGACGGGTTCCCGTAAGTTTGGAAACCTGCTTGATCCAGAGAGCGAAGTTTCTCAGATTCTTAAAAACAACCGCGTGTTTGTGCTCAAAGAAGATGTCGGCACCATGCCTCGGTTTTTCTATTATTTTGAAGAAGATTATCCAAATTCCCCACACGATTCACGTTCCTAACGATTAAGCCTCGATGAAATCTTACCTAACATTTCTTTACCGCTGCTTCCGTCTCAGTTTTGAGGGGAGTGCGCGCTACCACCTTTGGTTGGGCGGGTTGTTTGTGTTGATGCTCGTTGGGTTGAACGCGTATTGCCGTCAGTTTGTTTACGGGCTCGGTGTTACGGGGTTAACCGATCAAGTTTCTTGGGGCGCTTATATCGCAAACTTTACCTTTCTCGTGGGCGTCGCGGCCTCGGCGGTGATGATCGTTATCCCCGTTTATGTGTATAAGCGAAAAGAACTTAAAAATCTCGTGATTTTTGGGGAATTGCTCGC
>CAZOWD010000150.1:0-5295 GCA_964583225.1 uncultured Verrucomicrobiales bacterium
CTTGGCAATGAAAAATACCACCAAGATTACCTCGATACCAAAGCAGGTGTGGTTCTCATTCCACCAGGTGTGCCTGGGACACCAACAGAGGCAGCATTGATCGAAGTTGAAAATCCATCTCACGCATTTGGAGAAGTGGTTAAACAGTTTGTTAAAGCTCAGTCGAATGTGGCTATGGGAGTTCATCCCACGGCTTATGTTGCCGATGATGTGGTGATGGATCCTACCCAAGTCAGTATTGGACCGCGCGTGATTATTGAATCAGGTGTTACGATCGGAAACGGAACCGAAATCCGTGCTGGCGCGGTTGTTTGTGCCAACGCCGTGATTGGAGCCGATTGTTTGTTGCACGCAAACTGCACGCTTCGCGAACGCTGTGTGCTAGAAGATCGTGTCATTCTCCAACCTGGTTGCGTTATCGGGTCCGATGGTTTTGGTTACGCATTTGTTGACGGGCGTCATGAAAAAATCGATCAAGTGGGAATCGTTGTTTTAGAAAATGATGTCGAAATTGGAGCGAACACGACGATTGATCGCGCTCGTTTTGGAAAGACGATCATCGGGGAAGGGACTAAAATCGACAATCAGGTTCAAGTGGGCCACAACGTGCGTATGGGAAAACATTGTATCATCGTTTCCCAAGTAGGCATTTCAGGAAGCACCCATATTGGAAATTACGTAACTATGGCGGGTCAAGCTGGCACCGCTGGTCACTTAAAAATTGGCGACAAAGCGACGCTTACAGGGCGCACGGGTGCGATCAAGGATCTCGAGGGTGGTAAGGTTTACATGGGGATGCCTGCTCGTCCTATGCGGGAAGAACTCAAAAAACAAGCCAACCTCTCACGTTTGCCCAAGCTGATGGCAGAGGTGAAAGATTTGCGCCGTGAAATTGAAAATCTGAAAGGGTAATTTTCTTATCGCGTAGCACGAATAATATCGTGAACGAGTGGGGGACCTTTGTAGATAAACCCAGTATAAATTTGAACGAGCTTGGCGCCAGCGTTGAGCTTAGCCAAGGCGTCCTCTGCCGTCATAATGCCACCCACTCCGATGATTGGAACTTTCGATCCTAAGCGACTGTGAAAGTCGGCGATCACATCGGTCGAACGCGAGGTGAGTGGTGCTCCAGAAAGCCCACCAGCTTCGCTCGCTTGCGGGTAATCTTTAACGGCTTCGCGACTCAGAGTTGTGTTGGTGGCGATTAAACAATCCAACCCACCGTCTAGGAAAACTTGAGCAAGTTCAGCGATTTGTGAATCTTCCAAATCAGGTGCCACTTTGAGAGCTATGGGCACGCGGCGCCCGCTCGAAGCTGTCAGTTTTTCTTGTTCTAATTTTAATGCCTCAATCAGCCGTGCCGTTTCGTCAGATGCCTGCAAATCTCTCAGACCGGGAGTGTTGGGTGATGAAATATTGACCGCCACATAGTCCGCCACGTCCCAAGCTCCGCGCAAACAGGTCAGGTAATCCGAAATGGCGTTTTCGTTAGGCGTTACTTTGTTTTTTCCGATATTAAACCCGACAATACCGCCATTTTCTCGAAAACTTTGAGCTGCAGCTACATTTTTAGCACCAACTTCGATTCCGTGATTGTTAAATCCCATGCGATTAATGATGGCTTCTTCAGGGATAATTCTAAATAATCGAGGTGCTGGATTTCCAGGCTGGGGGCGGGGGGTGATCGTTCCTATTTCAATCGATCCAAATCCAACACGTCCCAAAGCATCAATGCAGTTTCCTTCTTTATCCAATCCTGCAGCTAATCCGACACAGTTCGGGAACGTAAGCCCCATGCACTCGACAGGTTTGGCTTCGGGCGTAGCTCCTACAAGGGGCGCTAACAGACCCATGGCTTCCATCGTGCGCATCATTTTCATGGAGAGGTTGTGTGCTTTTTCAGCATCGAGACGGAAGAGCAAGTTGCGGGCAAAAAGATATTGTTGGCTAGTCATGGGAAAAAGAATGTCGGTGTAAAAATGGGTGCTTTGTTAAGATGAGAGCAGGGGGAAGGTAGGTGTTTTTTTTGTCTCTGGCAAGCTCGGTCAACCAAGGAATTATTCGAGGAAGATAAAAAAATAAAAAATTTAAATGAATCCTTTGCGTCTACAGAAATTTCAGAGTAGACTCGCGCGCAATCTTTCACGGCGTATTTTTACGTTTTTGAATAAACTTTAATCCTCCCGATCCAATTTAGTGAATCAAGACACACCCAAACCTGTAGAAGCTTACAAAGTGATGCTGTTGTTAGCTTCAGGAGCCGTCATTATTGCCGGTCTTCATGCATCTAGGGATTTTTTCATCCCTGTCTCTTTGGCGTTTTTTTTGGCAGCTGTTAGCTTTCCAATTATGAACTGGTTGAGAGAGCACCGCGTCCCTCGTTTTTTTGCGGTTCTGATCACTGTTCTTGTCGTTTTTCTATTTCTTGCTGCCTTTATCATTGGAGCCACAATGCTTATCAATGATCTTTCCGAGGGCGCCCGACTCGAAGAATACGGTCGCAATCTTTATCAAACAGCCCTTGGGGCAGGGGCAAAGTTGGAAGAGTGGCATGTTTTAGGGGCAAAGGAAGAAATTCAGAAGTTCCTTACAGCCGATAAAATTGTGGTCTTTTTCAAAGACAACGTAACGCTGCTCCTCGCAAAGATTCTCGACACCTTACAGGTTTCTTTCATCGTTTTAATCTTGCTTGTTTTCATGCTTAGCGAGGCGCGTATGTTTGGGCGTCGGTTTGAAGCCATTGTGGAAGCGAAGGGGCCCAACCTCCAGCGTATGCTTAGCGCTACACACGATATTCAAAAATATTTAGGAATTAAAACGCTGATCAGTATCGCAACAGGAGTCTTGGCTGGATTGCTTTGTTGGGGCGCTAAAATTGATTTTCCATTACTTTGGGGATTGTTGGCATTTTCATTAAACTATATTCCTGCCGTTGGTTCTATTATCGCTGGCGTGCCTCCAATGGTCTTAGCGTTACTTACGCATGATTTGCGCCATGCCATTGCTGTGGGATGTGGCTATCTTGTTATCAATGGATTTTTGGGGAATTTCATGGAACCCGCTTTACTGGGCCGTCGTTTTGGACTGTCCACGGTTGTGATTGTGATTTCCGTTTTATTTTGGGGATTTCTCTGGGGACCCGTTGGTATGCTTCTTGCCGTGCCTTTGACCATGATGGTTAAAGTTGCCATGGACAGCACAGCCGAACTCCGCTGGCTCGGCGTTGCCATTAGCCAAGGGAAAAAAGACACCGAAGAGCAAGAGTGTCGCATTATTAAAGAATCCGCCAAGCAACAAAAAGAAGCGAAAGCGAAGGCTTAAAGGCGCTTAATGATTTAGACTCATCTAAATCCCATTATCTGAAAGGGTGAGGATCTGAGAAATGCTGAAGGAATATCAATAAACAGAACCACGCATTACATATATTGTGCGAAGTTGTAAATAGGTGTGAGTTTGGAGCTTAATGCCTCTTTTTATTGAATAATAGCCAAGTATTGGGCATATCGAGCCGTTGCGCCACATTCTGCAAATAATTCAGTAATAACAATTTATCTGACTAAAAGCGTAACAAGATTGTGTGACATGCTAGAATCAAGTCATGGACATTGGGATAAACTCGTTTATTGCTCAGATGTATTTCATGTGCCGACAGATTTAAATTTTCCCGCAATTTTCACGCACTTTCATTGTTAATCGCAACATCATGTTCCTTCGCTTTTTTATTTTCAGCCTCTTAGTGGCTACGCTTTCATCTTGCGCTTTTCGGCCCGCAATTGATGAATCTGGAAATATAAATCCGATACGCTCACACAAGCTAGGCAATGCCTACGGGACATTTATTTTCGAACGCATCAAAAAGAAAAAAGCGATTACGCACAATCCACGTTATACCGACCCCGTAAATCGAGTGGCTCAGCGACTCACTCAGGCTATCGACCTGCCCGATGCGCAATGGGAATTTGTCATTTTCAAAGACAACACCCCAAACGCCTTTGCTCTTTCTGGAGGTAAAGTTGGCATAAACACGGGGCTTTTAAAAATAACTACCACCGATGCGCTCCTAGCGGCCGTTCTTGGGCATGAAATCTCTCATGCAACAGCCCATCACACTGAACAGCGCGTTCTTCACGCCCTAGCGACGGCGGTGATTGGTGGAATTCTCTGGGGCGTGATGGATCATAACGACATCAAAAATCCAGGTTACGGGATAGCGGCTTATACGCTAGGCGTTTATCTTGCGGATTCTTTACCGCTCGCGCGCCGACAGGAATACGAGAGCGACCGACTCGGCGCCATCTACATGGCCAAAGCGGGATATGACCCTCGCCAAGCGATTGAGCTTTGGAAAAAACTTGAGAAATATCATTCAAAAAAGCACACTCATTCTCATATTTTTCACTCTGAATATTTCAGCACTCATCCACTAGACAGCGATCGCATTCAAGCGCTTGAAGAATTCATGCCGATTGCTATGAAATATTATCGTCCTCACGACATAAAGAATCACAAAAAGTAGAAGCTTTTAGCGGAATGAAAATCTCAACCCCAATTTCTGATAGCCTACTTTTTAGCCCCCTAAAGCATCCGATGAAACATTTCTCCACAACTCCCCTCGCCCTCGCCCTTTCTGGAATCTTTCTCATTTTTATCGTCAGTAGCCAGACAGCCTGTTCTAAAGAACCTATGAAAAATCAACAACCCGCTCAACTTCCCATCGCCCCTGCAGGATATGAAACTGCAACTTTTGCTGCCGGATGTTACTGGTGTGTGGAAGCTGTCTTCCAACGACTTGATGGCGTAAAATCCGTCACCTCTGGATTTACAGGAGGAAATGTAAAAAATCCCACCTACGAAGCTGTTTGCTCGGGAACCACGGGCCATGCTGAGGCTGTTCAAGTGATTTACGACCCTGCAAAGATATCTTACGCCACGCTCTGCGATTGGTTCTGGCGTTTGCACAATCCTACAGAACTCAACCGACAAGGTGCGGACGTTGGCACACAATATCGATCTGCTATTTTCTACCACAACGAGGCCCAGAAAAAAATAGCGGAGTTGTCGCGCGACAAAGCTCAGGAACGTTTTGCTCAACCCATTGTTACAGAAATCACCAAAGCCACCGTGTTTTACCCCGCCAAGGTTTCTCATCAAGATTACTACAAGATCAACGGTAACAAAAATCCATACTGCCGAGCCGTAATAGCACCTAAGCTGAAAAAACTCTCTTTGTCCAAGTAGTAAACGGATCAAAAAAACTGGGCGTGTATTCACGAGTTGTCATTCTTTTTTCATTCT
>CAZOWD010000151.1:0-5283 GCA_964583225.1 uncultured Verrucomicrobiales bacterium
TGAGCGATTCGGCGTCTAGAAGTTCGAGGTAGTCGATCTCGGCTCCAGCTTGGGTGGATTCGATTTCTTGGCGAGCGATGTCGATGAGTTTGCTGACGGATGATTCGCCGTTGGCGTGAGCGGATTGGGCTGCGAGTAGAGCTTTGCGGATGCGTGGAGCATCGGCGAGTTGTTCGGCGGTGAGTCGGGTGTTTCGCGAGGACAGGGCGAGTCCTGATGGCTCACGGACGGTATCAACGCCCTCGATTTGGGTTGGCACGTTGAGGTCCCGAACCATACGGCGGATCACGGCGAGTTGCTGGTAGTCTTTTTTTCCAAAAACGGCAATGTCGGGTTGCGTGAGGTTGAAAAGTTTGAGCACCACGGTGCATACGCCATCGAAGTGTCCAGGTCGGGATGCTCCACAAAGTCGTTTGGCTAGGGAGTTTTCTGTGACGGTTACCGAACTGTCGGGGAGATACATGCTGCCTGCCTCTGGGCTGAATACGAGATCGACGCCGTGGGCTTCGCTTAGCTCAAGGTCTTTTTCGAGCGTGCGTGGGTAGTTTTCCAGATCCTCCGCTTTGTTGAACTGGGTTGGGTTGACAAAGAGGGTGAGCACGACGGTTCCATCGGGACCTGCTAATTCGCGGGCGCGTTTGACCAAGGTGAGGTGGCCTTCGTGGAGCGCACCCATGGTGGGAACTAAAATGCGGGGGCGGGGGAGTTGGGAAAGCGCTTCAGGGAGTGATTGCGGGTCCGTGATCTGTTGCATGGCTGGGAGGCTTGCAGGGTTTGTTGGTTTTTCAAGTGTGAAGGCTCAAAAAAAAGCCGAGCCCTGTGAGGGACTCGACTTGAAAATGAGTTTTATATCGGAGTGATTTCCGAAATTAGTTGAAGGTGACTTGCACTTTGCTGACGGTGCCAGCTTCCGCAATGGGGATGGTGTTTCCTTCGATGGCTTCGCCATTGACTGTGAGTTTGACCGTTCCCTCCTCGCAGTTTGCGCAGCGTGTTAGTTCAATTTCATAAGAGGCACCGCGGTATTGGCGCGTGATTTTGTAGGAATCCCAGTTTTTAGGCACGCAGGGGGTGATGACCAATCCGCTGTGGCTTGGACGAAGTCCGAGAATATACTGAGTGGAGGCTTGGTATGTCCAAGACGAGGTGCCTGAGAGCCAACTGTTCCGTCCGAGGCCGAACTGTGGGTGTTCGTCACCGAGGATGTTTTGTGGGAAACAGTAAGGTTCGACTTCAAAGAGGTCGATGTCCTCATTTCGGGCGGCTGGGTTGATTTGGTTGAAATACTTAAACGCACGGTCGCCGTTGCCAATTTTGGTGTTTGCGATCATCACCCATGGGTTGGAGTGAAGGAAGATTCCTCCATTTTCTTTGGCTCCTGGTGGGTAGGTAGAAACGCCGCCGAGTTCGGGGTCAAATCCATTGTAGCCGGGTGTGCTGAGTTTGATTCCAAACTTGGTGTTGAGTTTGGAGTCCACAGAATCGAGGGCCGTTGTGGCGCGATCTTTATCGGCAAATCCTGCGATAACTGGCCATGACTGACCGTTGGTGTAGATTTGTCCGTAGGTATTTTCTTTAGAGCCGATAGGTTCGCCTTCTTGTGTGTAGTAGCGGCGGAACCACTCGCCATCCCAACCGTGTTCGTTGACGATCTTTTTCATCGATGCATGGTCAGCGCGGTAAGCGTCGGCCTGCTCCTTGTTGCCAAGGTGGTCGTGAAGTTCGATCATTTCCAAAAGTGCCGCACCGTAAAGTGAGGCGATCATGAGACTTTCAGCCTCGCCAGGGAGGTTGACCGTGTCATTCCAGTCGGCAAATCCGAGTAGTGGGAGTCCGTGTTTGCCAACATTGGCCTTGGTGTAGGCGAGCGCACGAGTGAGGTGTTCGAGCACGGTGCCTGTTTCGCGTTGTTCGAGAGGCAATTTTTTATCGTAGAACGGGATAACGTCATCGAGGTAGGAGTAGTCTCCAGTTTCGCGAAGGTGTGCGGTAACTGCGAGCACAATCCAGAGGTGGTCGTCGCCATACCATTGCTTGTCGCCTTCTTCGCGGGAATCTCCTTCGTTTGCTTCCATCGTGCCGGGGAAGAATTGGTGCATGGCAGATCCATCGGCGCGTTGGGTGCTGAGGATTTTGCTTTGGAGTTCTTTGGCTTCGTCTGGAATGCTGGCGAGCACACCCATGGAATCTTGAGAGCTGTCGCGGAATCCAAGACCGCGGAATCCAAGGCCAAGCTGGTAAAGGGAGAGGTAACGCGACCAGTAGAACGTGGTTTGACACTGGCGTGGGTTGTGCACGTTTACCATGGCGTTGAAATTGGCATCGGGAGTTTCGCAGTGGAACTTGGAAAGGTAGTTGTCCCAGTAAGCTGACAGATCTGCAAAGGCTTGATCTACGGCTTGTTCGCTGCGGAATTTGCGGATGATTTCGGCGTATTCTGAGCGGTCCGCTTGTCCAAATTGGATGAGGGTGCGTTCGCTTTGTTGAGGTGCGATGTTACCAAGCTTGATGAGAAGCGCTCCGATATTGTCGCCGCGGCGAGCTTCGTAGTTTGAAAGACTGTCGTTTTTGAGTTCGGCGGGGTTCGCCCATGTTCCAGCACCTGCTTTTCCAAGGAATAATTGGCGGTCGGACTGGAAGGAATCGACGGGGCGGTTTGCGCTGAGGAAGTTGACGAGCGTGTCGCGGCGCATGAATGCGTATTGAAGAAGTGTGGAATACTCACCGTCCTTACTGAGTTCGCTCATCATGGTTTGTGGCACCCAGTCGGCATTGGTAAATTGTTTGAGTGCTTCAAAGTGACTGTATTCTACGACGGGGATGATGTCGATTTCGACAGCTTCATCGCGTTGGTTGGTGACGATGATGTCGCGAACTTCAAGCGATGCTCCGTTGGGGACGAAGATGGTTGCTTGCACTTTGATGCCAGCAACTACTGAGGTGATTTTTTGGTAAGATAGACCAACGCGACACTCGTAGCTTTCCATGGCGTTGAGCGTTGGTGTGAAGAATGGTGAGAGGATTTCGTATCCATCGGCCGTTTTGACTCGAACATACAGGGTGCTTCCTTTGAAGTCAGTATCGGGAAGCTGTGGAATGTATTTGTTGATCCGGTTGAGAGCAGGATCGCCAGCGCAGAGAAGGGCTCCACCTGTGTGGTCGACAAGACCTCCAAATTTTAAAGATCCCACATAGTTGATCCATTTGGTGGGTGTGGTGGGACTGGTGATTACATATTCGCGGTTGGCATCGTCAAAGTATCCGTATTTTTGGCTCATGATTCTTAATTTAGTAGTGAAGATTTTGTGTTAAATAAAAGGTGTTTATCTAATGTTCCCTGCATAGTATACGAAAATGCTGATACAGCAAGCTTCCAAAATTGTGAATGTTTTGGCGCTGGATGTTGAAATGCGACCTGTGCCAGCGGTTGTGGTTTTGGTGTTCTGTTGTTTGTGGTTATTGAAAAATAATAATAAAAAGAGATTTGATTTTAAGGGGGGATAGATAGTGTTGTTGAGTATTAAGTTACCTTTCAAAATCATGATGACACCGATTCGAATTTTATCTGTAGCGTTTGTTTTTTGTTTTACTGGCACGTCGTCCCTGATGGCGGTGCAACAGATTGCACCTGATTCGAAGGAGATTACCGTCAAAGGAGCGCATTATATAACAAAGAAAGACGGATTGGTGTGTTTTGGCCGATTCGATAACAAACTCGAAAGTCTTCCGCTTAAAGAAAAAGGGTTCAATTGGAAAAAAGCCCAATCGACAACAGGCGTTCGCATTTTCTTTAAAACAGATAGCCCGAAGGTGACTTTGTTGTTTGAGAATCTCGATTGCGATTTTAACCGAGGAATTGATTATGGCGTGTTTATCGACGGTAAGTTTTTTAAATCTTACACTTTTGCTGGAAAACCTGGTTCGGAAAACAAACTGGTGATCGATTCGGGCAGCAAAGTGATGAAAGAGTATGAGGTGACTTTGCCAACGTTTGCAAATCCGCGGTTGAAGGGTTTAGAGATTGAAGACGGATGTAAGTTGGAGGCTATTCCCGTCAAAAAACAAAAAGTCTATGTGGCGATGGGGGACTCCATTACGCACGGGCAGGGACAGCAAAATGCCACCTACAAAACTTATCCGTATTTGTTGTCTAAAAAGTTAGGCGTTGATTATTACAACCTTGCCGTTGGAGGTGGAAAAATTTCCATGCTCGCTGCCAAGCAATTAAAGGATTGGGATAAGATCGACTTGATGACGGTATTGATTGGATACAACGACTGGGTGTTTGATGGGAAAACTCCCGATTCGTATAAGAAAAAATACCGTGAATTTTTAAAGGAGGTGCGCTTGCATCATCCTGAAACAAAGATCTTTTGCATTAGCTTGCTCTATACAAAAAATCACAAATCCCGCAAAACGGGAGAGAAGTATCAACCCGATGATTATCGAAAAGCTCTAAAATCTTTAGTGCAAGAGCTTCAAAAAGCGGGCGATAAAAATTTGTTTTTCATCGCTGGGGATCAAATAACAAGCATCGCAAACCTTCAGGGAGATGCCGCCCCCAAAGATATGGTGCATTTAGGAATCCCTGGAGCCAAGATGTTTGCAGAAGAACTCTACAAAAAGATCCACGGAAAGTTTTAAGGTGAAATCTGCAGTTGGTTCACACAACACTAGGGGGACGAACTTCAACTTCAAGGTTAAGGGGTGGTGGGGTATTCAGAATTTGAGTCGGGACGGGTAGTGGTTTGGTGTGCGCTGACTTTTTAGCCACGTTTATGATTTTCTCTTAAACCAGCCAAGAACAATTTGAGCTAATCCCCCTGTCATACTCTTTGGAGTCGTTCCTCTACCAAGCCCCATATTATCTTGTGCACTATAGCTATTTTCATCATCGATCAATTTTCGTTCGGCATTAATCAACTTCGTGAAGGTTGAGGCATCAAAAGGAGAACCCTCTCCGCTACAATTATAAAGAGTTTTTGCTACAAGTTCAGCCACGATGGCAAAATTTCGTTCTATCGCTAATGCTCCCTTTTCTTGGATAGGTATTGATATCTCCGACCTAATGCTAGTAAAACACGCATGAGCTTCAGACCACCTATTAGGAGATTCAGCAATCTCCAATAAAGTGGAGTATTGACTCCGCCGTTTAACCTTGGAAATATGGGATCGTAATATCTTCAGAGCCCTCTCAGCGTGCGTATCATCGTAGTTCATTTTGGGCTAACGTCGAAAGCTAGGCACCTATGACCGAGGGCGATCCTTGCTTCAACTGTTGTG
>CAZOWD010000152.1:0-5258 GCA_964583225.1 uncultured Verrucomicrobiales bacterium
TTGTTGAACAGGGCGTCTTGATCTTTTGGGTTGAGCTTGAGGGCTGCGTCGTAGGATTTTATGGCTTTTTCCCAAAGTTGAATGGTTTTCTTGGGCTCTTTTTTCTGCTGTTGCTCGCCGAGACGGTATCGGGCGTTTCCGATGTTGTAGTAGGCTCGGTTTTGAAGTTTGAGGTCGGCGTTTTGTAGGGAGTCGTGAAATGCTTGTTCTGCTTCGCTGTATTTCTTTTGTTTCCAAAGCTGAGTGCCTTGGTTGTAGATGGCGCGAGGGTCTGTTGGAGTAGAGGCTTTTTCCGCTTTTACCTGGGGAGATAAAGCGAGGAGTAGAATCGCGGCGCCTGCCAATTTTTGAGAAATCGGCGTTGTTTTTTTTGTGCGTGTGGCTGAGCTGATGCAGAATTCAAGAGCGAGGAAAAGGAGGCCAAGCCCGAGCGGCCATTGATAGCGTTCAATGGGTATTTCTTTAGTTTGGGACTCTAGCTCGGACTTGGAAACTTTGCTGAGGCGTTGGCGGCGGATTTGTTCGAGTCCTGCCGTGCCTCCAACCAATGGAGCATACATTCCGCCTGTGATTTTGGCGATTTCGCGTAGCGTTTTGTCATCGAGTTTAGATTTTACGGCGTTGCCTGAGTTGTCGGTGAGTGGGCGTCCGTTATCGAGCACGATTAAGTTGCCCGATGGGGTTCCCACACCAACGGTATGGATGGTGATTCCTTTTTTGGCTGCGTCGCGGGCGGCTTTGAGAGCTCCGCCTTCGAGGTCTTCTCCATCGGTGATGAGGATGAGGATTTTTTGGTTGGCTCCTTTTTCAAAAACTTTTTCGGCTTCGGTGATAGCCCGCGCAATGTCCGTTCCTCCTTCCGGAATGATGCGGGTGTCTAAGTCATCGAGAGAGCTTTCAAAGGCTGCTCTGTCGAGGGTGAGAGGGCAGAGCAAAAAGG
Source organism: uncultured Verrucomicrobiales bacterium (assembly GCA_964583225.1). GTDB lineage: Bacteria > Verrucomicrobiota > Verrucomicrobiia > Verrucomicrobiales > Akkermansiaceae > Oceaniferula. Next base: position 941 of record CAZOWD010000152.1, read on the forward strand.
CATCACCCGCGAAGGGAAGTAGACCGATGCGTGCCGCATCGAGCGAGTCTGTAAAGTCGTGAATAGCAAGTTTGGCGCGTTCGAGGCGATTGGGCGAAACGTCGGATGCCAGCATACTGCGGGAGGTGTCCAGAGCGATGAGAATGTCGATTCCTTGCATGCGCACTTCTTGGCGCGTGGTGCCCCATTGAGGGCGGGCGAGAGCGATGAAAAGAAAGGTGACACCAATCGTGAAAAGGGTGGATTTGAGACGTCGACGTTTGGGAGAGATTCCTTTGGTGAGTTTGGGGAGGAGGCGCGCAGCGGCAAAACGAGTGAGCTCGCGTTGGTTGCGTTTGGTGAGCCAGATACGCAGCGCGACTAGAGCAATGACAACGATTGCTCCGACGAGAAGGTAGATTGGATTTTCAAATTTCATGAGTGTTAGAAAGTGGTGTTGGATCGTTTAGGAGATGCCTAGAATTGAGTGTTTAGAAATCTTGTTTACGGCATGCGGCGGTATCGTGTAGAGGCCAGAAGGATTTCTAGAGCGAGCAGAACTAGCCCTGCTGTAAGTGGGTAGAGGTAAATTTCTTTGTAGTTTGAAAAATGGCGGACGGTGCGTTTTGTTTTTTCTAACTTGTTGATGACCGAGTAGATTTTTTCGAGTGAATCGGTATCGGTGGCGCGGAAATATTGACCGTCTGTGATTTTGGAAATGTGCTGGAGCGTTTTTTCATCGATGTCCACTTTCATGCGACGCAAAACCGTGCGTCCCCACATGTCTTTGACGGGGAAAGGGGCGTAGCCTTTGGTGCCGGCTCCGATGGTGTAAATTTTGATTCCGAGACTTTTGGCGGCTTCGCCTGCGACTTCGGGAGAGGCGGTTCCTGCATTGTTCATACCGTCGGTGAGAAGGATGAGAATTTTGCTTTTCGCTTTTTGTTTGGAGAGTCGATTGACGGCGGACGCTGTGGCAGAACCGATAGCGGTTCCGTCCTGCACTTGCCCTAATTCGACGTCGTTGAGCCGTTGTTGCAACCAATCGTGGTCGAGAGTCAGCGGGCTCATGAGGTAGGGTTTTCCAGCAAAGGCGATGAGTCCAATGCGGTCGTTAGGGCGTTCTTTGATAAATTTAGAAACGACATCCTTGACGGCTGTTAGACGATCGACGCGTTGTCCGTTGAGCGTAAAGTCCATGGCTTGCATGGAACCAGAAACATCAACGGCGAGCATAATATCGATTCCGCTGGCTTGAATTTCAGTTTGTTCGTTTCCGAGTCGGGGACGTGCAAGAGCGATGATAAAACAAGCGAGGGCAAAGAGGCGCAGTGCGTTGAGGAGTTGCCCTGGAGAGTGGCGACGAATTTTACCCATTTGCTTGAGCACCTCGACGCTGGAGAACTGGAGTGCAGCAGACCGTCCTCCTTTGCCTCTGATCCACGCAAGGAGCGGGAGCAGGAGAAGGAGCAGCAGAAAATATGGATGGAGGAAGCTAAACATGGATGGGTGTAAAAAGTTGAAAATTAAAAAGATTAGGAAGGTTGATTTGTTTTTTTGTTAGGTTGTTGTGTGGTTTCTTCGCGTTGTTCGACTTGCACAACGTCGAGAGCCGCCTTGTGAAGTGCGTTCATTTGGTCGGTTGTGATCGAAGAACCAGAGAATTTTCCAAAATCGCACTGGGTGAAAAATTGGGTGAGCGCATTGGAATAGGGGCCGAGATCGAGCGTTGTGTTTTTGCTGAGGTGTTCGAGAAATTCGGGTGTGGTTTGTCGGGTGCTGGGAAGATTAAAGCGTCCCTCGATAAATCGGCGGAGCGTGTCGGATACCGCAATGGCAAAATCGCGGGATTGTTCAGGTGAAATGAGTTTTTTAGCTTCTTCGAGTTCGCGGAGTGCTTTTTGTTGGAGGTTGGGAATGCGGTTGGCTTCGGCGCGGCGCTTGAGCCAGCGAACGAGAACGATGATGGCAGCGAGCGCGAGGAGTCCACCGATCACCCAGAGCGCGATGCTGAGGTAAGAGGTTTCAGCTGTGGGGGTGACCACGGGGATCTGCACCGCGTCCCGAATGGGGCGGATGTCTTGGGGTGGTGTGGCGTTGGTGGTTGGTGGAAGCATAAGGAAAAGTTTGAGAGTGGTTCTGTGAAAAATTGAATGGGTTAATGCACGGGGGGCGATTACCTTTGCCTGCCTCGTCGTTTGAAAAATTCGAGAAGGGCGGGCATGGTTTCTTGAATGGTGGAGAGTTCCATGACATCGGTGCCGGTGCGGCGCAGTGTGTGGCGGAGTTCTTCGTGTCGGGCTTTGGCAAGGTCACTGAAAGTTTTACGCACAACTGGATCGCTGGTGTTGACTTCGACCTGTTCGCCCGTTTCGGCGTCTTCAAGCGTGAGCAGTCCAATGTCGGGGAGTTCGGAGTCGCGAGGGTCGTTGATCCACACGGCGATGAGATCCTGCCGGCGTTTGCTCGCCCGGAGTTTGGGTTTGAGAGCTTCGAGGGCCGTCGGAAAATCTCCAACGAGACAGAAGTCCGAGATGAGAAAGGTGACGGCGCGCTTGTGTAAGACGTTGTTGAGGAAATCGAGCGGAGCGATGAAGTCGGTTCCTTTTCGTTTGGGTTCGAAAAAGAGAATTTCACGCACGAGTCGGAGAATATGACGTCGTCCTTTTTTAGCGGGGATGTAGAGTTCCACTTCGTCTGTAAAGAGGATGAGGCCCACTTTGTCGTTATTTTTTAGGGCTGAAAATGCGAGGATGGCTCCAATTTCCGCTGCGTATTCTCGTTTGCTGGAACCGACGGAACCAAACTCGCCAGAGTTGGAAATGTCGATGGCGAGCATGATTTTGAGTTCTCGCTCTTCGCGGAACCGCTTGATGAACGGATCGCCTGTGCGAGCGGTGACATTCCAGTCGATGGTGCGAATGTCATCGCCAACAGCATAGGGGCGCACGGCATCGAAATCCATACCACGACCTTTGAAAACTGAGTGGTATTTACCTGCGAGCGCTTGATCGACCAAGTGCCGGGTGCGCACCTCAAGCTGGCGAACCTTTTGTAGGATCTCCCGCGTGCGGTTGGATTGGGTTGATGTGAGGTCAGTAGTCATTGAAGTGGTGGTCCCTTTCTAGGGGTGAATAAATGGATGGGTTAGAGTGTGGGGTTTTGTATGGGGGTGGTTTGCGGAGTGTTTTTTTACGGGACGGGAACGGTATCGAGGATGGTTTGGACGATGTTTTCAGGCGTGATGTTTTCGGCTTCGGCTTCGTAAGTCACTGCGATGCGGTGGCGGAGAACATCCATGGCCATGGTTTTGACATCTTGCGGTGTGACGTATCCTCGACCATTGATAAATGCCATGGCTTTGGCGGCTAGGGTGAGGTTGATCGTTGCGCGGGGAGACGCTCCATTTTCAATGTGATGTTTGATGTCGAGCCCAAATCGCTCAGGGGTGCGTGTGCTGTAAATGAGTGTGACGATGTAGTCTTTGATGCGGTCGTCGATATGGATTGCATTAACAATTTCGCGCGCTTGAAGGATTTGCTCGGGCGAGACAACTGGGTTCACTTTGGTTTTGGGACCAATGCTTGCAGCGAGGTCGAGGATTTGGCGTTCTTCTTCAAACGTGGGGTGTCCGACAACGACTTTGAGCATGAATCGGTCCACCTGAGCCTCGGGGAGCGGGTAGGTTCCTTCTTGCTCGATAGGGTTTTGGGTTGCCATGACGAGGAACAGGTCGGGGAGCTTGAATGTTTCTTCTCCGATGGTGACTTGGCGTTCTTGCATGGCTTCGAGCAGAGCGGCTTGCACTTTGGCGGGCGCACGGTTGATTTCGTCAGCCAGCACGATGTTGCTGAAAACGGGACCTTTTTTGACAATGAACTGCGCTTGATCGGGGCGGAAGATTTCGGTGCCTACGATGTCGGCAGGTAACATGTCGGGGGTGAACTGGATGCGTTGGAAGCCCGTTTGGATGGCGTTGGCCAGAGTGTTTAACGTCAGGGTTTTAGCGAGACCAGGAACACCTTCGAGCAGGACATGGCCGTCGGCTAAGATGGCGATGAGAAGTTTGTCGATGAGCTCAGATTGGCCCACGATGACGCGTGCTATTTCTGAACGGAGTGGTTGGACCCAAGTGGACGCAGCGGCGACAGCGTCTGAGCTGATCGTTGCCGTTGAGGGCGTGTTTGCTTGGGATGGATTGATGGGTGGGGGAGTTGCGATTGGAGTGGATTCGTTATTCATAGTAAAAAGAGGATGGAAATTTAAATATGTGTTTCTTTACATTCTAGTTAGCGAGCAAAGGATTCTTTTTTGTGCATTTTTGTTGATATGATTTTTT
>CAZOWD010000153.1:0-5242 GCA_964583225.1 uncultured Verrucomicrobiales bacterium
TCTCAGGTTATTTCACGATGACCTGTCCTTTTTCCAATCCCTTCGTGATGATGGCATCGGTTTTGTTGGATTGGCCTACAGAGACAGTGCGCACGTCTGTTTTTCCGTCTGCGAGCTTCAGTTTGACGGTGAACGTGCCATCGGATTCTGCTTTCAAAAAGGAAACAGGAATGGTGAGCGCTTTGTCGAGGTCGAGACTGGTGAGGGTTACAGAAGCTTTCATGCCTGGAACAACTGAAAGCTCTTTAGGTAGCTCGGGCTTAATCGATACGCGGAAGCTTCCGTTTGTTTCAGGGAATGCGTTAAGGTTGGTGAGGGTGACTGGGAAGCTTTTGAATGGGTTGAGAGACGTTGTTGCGTATCCTTTGACCGCATCTTTAGAGCGAAGGGCTGTTAAGCTAGTTTCGGGAACGAAGGCTGATAGCTCCAAGGAGGTTTTGGCTGGGATGAACGTCATCAGGGTGAGGTTTGCAGGCAACTTAGCTCCAATGTGAAGTGCTTTGGTGGCTGCGGTTGATGTCCATTTGCCGCTGGCTAAATCACCATAATAAACGACGCCGTCTGCAGGTGCCGTGATGTTCATCATAGCGCGATCTGCTTTGATTTTTTCAAGTTTTTCGCTAGCGAGTTTGTCATCGCGGATGGCTTTGGCTACATCGAGACGTTTTTGTTCTAGCTCGCGTGGAAGTTTCTCCTTGGCTTCAGCGTTGGCGATCTTTGCGTTTTTGGCGGCGAGTTCGAGACTAAGCAAGGTCCGAGGAATGACCGTGTTTAGAGTTTTTTCAGCTTTTATCTTGAGGCTTTTTAGGGAGAACTCAGCGTTGGCGATGTTGTTGCGTGTCCGCTTGAGGATAACCTCTTCAGTTTCTTCGATCTTGTCGTCTTCCTCATACATTTTGAGGAGTTGCTTGAGCTCTTCTTTGGCGTAAGAAAGTGACTCTTCAAGTTTGCTTACGGAGTGTTTGGCTTCTGCGATATTTTGGGCTTTGCCGATTTCTTGATACCATTTGAGGTTTTCGGCTGTTTCTTTTTCGCGGCGTGCCGCATCCTCGAGCTTGATGGGCGTGGTGATTTCGAGTTGTGCAAGCTCGGCTTTACTTTGGGCGAGCTTGAGCTCAGCAGATTTTTTATTTTTTTTAGCTTGGTCGAGGTAGCGATCGATTTTTTCGGTGTCGATTCCGATGAGTGTGTCGCCTTTTTTTACCTTGGATCCTTGATCAACGAGAGAGGTGATGAAGAAGTCATACCAAACTTTAGGTTTGACCTTGATAGGGGTGGATTGGCTGGGCAGGAAAATAGCATTGAGTGTGGTTTTTTGCTGAAAACGTTTCTCTTTGAGAGTGTAATCTTCCGCTGAGGCGAAGGTGGGGATGAGTAGGGCGCAGGCCAGAATGGATTGTAATTTCATAGTTGGAGAGCTTGGAATTGGTTGATCGAAGGTTGAGTTTGTGGGGTGGGGGGATGATTTAATAAGATTTTTTGCGGGCGAGCCAGATGGTATGGTTTCGTGTTTTTCTGCCTTTGTGGGCTGCGGGCACGATGTTTTCACTCACATCAAATCCTGCTTTGCGTAGGTTTTTGGTAAATGTTTTGTCTCCCCTAGCTGACCATACGGCGAGAATCCCGCCGCCTTTCAAAGCATGTTGAATTTCTTTTAATCCTTTGAGCGTGTAGAGACTGTCGTTGTTTTTTCCGTGAAATGCCGATGGCCCGTTATCGACATCGAGCAGGATGGCGTGGTATTCGCCATTGGATTGACGGATGACTTTTTGGACGGGTTGAATTTTAATAATCACGCGTGGGTCGTCGAGAAGCCCTGGGTTGAGGTGGGAGAGGTGGGTGCGGTTCCAGTCCACGATGGTGGAGGTGAGTTCGGAGACGACAAAGGTAGCGCGCTTCCGAGTGAGTGTTCTGGTAGCGGCGGCGAGCGTGAACCCCATACCGAGCCCTCCGATGAGGATTCGTGGTTGGTTTACGGGTTGGAACGGAGAGCAGGCGAGTTCAGCGAGAGTTTCTTCTGACCCGTGAGAAAAACTCGTCATGAGTTGCTCACCGTTGGAGCAGATCATGAAGGTCCCGTCGTGTTCGATGAGTTCGAGCGGTTCACCCTCGGGCGTTGTGGTTTCGGCAATTTTGACGTAAGGTTTCATGATGAGTGATTGAGGAAAATGGTCGGAGAATGCCCCCGGCCGAGCGATTGGCTAGGGGCATTTTTAGATGAGTTTGAATTATAGGCTGAGTGCTTTGAGTCGGTTGCAGACTTCTTCGACATTTTCGCGGGTGTTGAAGGAGGAAATGCGGAAATACCCTTCGCCTGCAGCTCCAAATCCAGAGCCTGGTGTGATGACGACTTGAGCCTCTGAGAGCATCTTGTCGAACATTCCCCAAGAATCAACGCCATCTGGGCATTTGACCCAGACATAAGGCGCGTTTTCACCGCCAAATGTGGTGAGTCCTAGGTCTTGGCAGGTTTTGAGAAGGAGGGCTGCATTTCCCATGTAGTGCTCGATGAGCGCGTTGACTTGCTCTTTCCCTTCGGGCGTGAAGATGGCAGCAGCACCGCGCTGAACAGGGTAGGAGGCTCCGTTAAATTTGGTGGAGTGACGGCGGCTCCAGAGCGAGTGAAGGGAGACTTCTTCGCCAGAGGAAACTTTAAATGTGAGTGATTTTGGAATCACGGTGAATCCGCAGCGAATGCCGGTGAATCCTCCATTTTTAGAAAATGAACGGAACTCGATGGCGCAGTTGTGGGCTCCTTCGATTTCAAAGATCGAATGGGGGATTTCAGGGTCTTGGATAAACGCCTCATAGGCAGCGTCAAAGAGGATGAGCGCATTGTTTTCGAGGGCGTAATCAACCCATGCTTTGAGTTGCTCGCGTGTGGCTGTGGTGCCGGTTGGGTTGTTGGGGTAACAGAGGTAGATGAGGTCTACTTTTTCTTCAGGGATGGCTGGAGAAAAGTTATTTTCAGCATTGCAAGGGAGGTAAACAAGCCCTTCGTAGGCTCCGTTTTCATCCGCTTCGCCCGTGTTGCCTGCCATGACGTTGGTGTCGACATAAACGGGGTAAACTGGATCGGTAATGGCGATTTTGTTGCCAGATCCAAAGATGTCGAGAATGTTGCCAGTGTCGCATTTGGATCCGTCCGAGACAAAAATCTCATCGGCTCCGATGTTGAGTCCCGCGAATTGGTTTTCGACGATTGCTTCGCGCAGAAAAGCATAACCTTGCTCGGGGCCGTAGCCGTGGAAGGTTTCGGCGACGCCTTGTTCATCGATGGCCGCGTGCATGGCTTCGCGAACAGCGAGCGGAAGCGGTTCTGTTACGTCGCCAATGCCACAACGGATGAGTTTGTCTGCCTGATCTGGGTTGGCTTCGGTCCATGCGTTGACACGGCGCGCGATTTCAGGGAAGAGGTAACCAGCTTTGAGTTTGAGGAAGTTTTCGTTGATGTTCATAGGTGAAATTTTTTAGATTGTGGGTTGTTATTGCCTTAGATGGTGAGGTTTAAAGTTTGGCTCTTTTTCGGCGGGAGAGGGTGATGATTATGGCGACGATAGCAAGAAAAACTATTGCGAGAACGAAGAAGCTTTTGAGGGTTCGATCGATGGATAGTTCGGCGTTGGGTTTTGAGTTTTCTGGTGCGTTTGCCGGCGCTTTGTAATCGGGGTTTGTGTGGAGCACTAAGCGGTGTTTTTTGATGGAGATGTCGGAAAGTCCTTTGAAAACGTTTCCTAGCTCTGGATCCTCGTAGAGTGGAGAGAGGAGGGTTTTCGAGATGAATTGCTGAAATTCTTCGGGGACGGCGGCGCCTTTTTCGGTATGGATTTGAGTGATTTTGGGAAATGCCGCTCCATCGACAAGTTCGGGGAGGATGGTAACCGTGGCGTTGATGTAACGTTTTTCATCGGTCAGCATTTTCCAGCGCGTTGGAAAACTGATTTTTGCTTGAATGCCGTCGGGGGAGATTTTTTGAATAAAGAGTGTGTTTCGGTGTGGCTTGAGAAGGTCGAATGCCGCGATGGAGAGGTTCATTTCCTCGGCATTGAGAGAAATCTTGGCTCTGTGGTGGGCTTCAATATTATGACGAAATCCAACGAGTTTGCTTTTGAGTGCTACGAGTTGGTTTTCTTTGCCTGATAAATCTTCAACTTGCACGGTTTGAGGGTGAGGATCGGTAAATCCCTCAACCATGTCTTGTGTTTGAAAATAAGACCAAATCAAAAAAGCAATCATTCCCACAGCGATAGCTCCTGCAACGATAAAGATAGAGCACCCAGCAAAAGGTGAGAAATTTTCCGCAGGTTGACCGTTGTTGTTAGCTTCGTCTGAGTTTTTAGAAGACGAATGAGTCGCCGAACTGCTTGGTGATGAAGCTGGGGAGTCATCGAGAGTTTTTGACATGCGGAGGTCATACTCCTCATGAAAGAAACTCTAAATACCAAAATTGAGAAAATTTGAGAAAGAGTTGAAGGGAAATGAATACATGGCAACCTTGCTCCGAGATGTAAAAACTGGCTTTGTCTCTTCCAACTCAATCAACTTAAAACTTATTTCATGAAATACATACTCGTCATCACGCTCGCTCTTATTTCGTTTGTGCAGGCGGCGCCTACCACGTCTCCAAAAAACAACGCCTCCAAACAATCAATTCCTAATAAGAAAACGGAAAATCCTCTTTCCTCTCAAAAGTTCTCAAGTTCAAAAACCGTTGAGGTGTCAGGAAAAAAAATCAAACTCACTTTCACCGTCGATCTCAAAGGGCATCAAGATTTGAAACCTCAAGTGGATGAAATGAAGCAACTTTATTTTACGCAATGGCCCAAAATCGTCAAAATGCTCAACGCTCCCATCGACCGCACTCCAACCCACCTTTCTCTCAGTTTTCGCGAAAACATGGGACACCCCGCTCACATGGCGGGCACTAACATGGTGATCGAAGGAAACCATCTTCGTCGCCACCCCGATGATGCTTCAGGTGTTTTTGTTCACGAACTCACTCACTTCGTGCAAAGTTACCCTGGTGGCGCGCCAGGGTGGTTTGTTGAAGGTGCTGCCGATTACATCCGCTATAAGACATTTCCTAACTCGAAATGGGCCAATCAAAACAAAGCCCGAACCGATAAATCTAAACCGCTCGCGGCCTATTGGAACTCAACCGCGTTTTTACTCTGGATCGAAAAAACGCAGAAACCCAATGCGGTTTCTCACGTCTCCCGCCTCTGCAAAGAAGGCAAATATA
>CAZOWD010000154.1:0-5241 GCA_964583225.1 uncultured Verrucomicrobiales bacterium
ATGTTGTCGTCATCGACATCCACATCGATTTTTTCACCGCGAAGAGCGCCTTTGATGTAAGCGTGTTTGCCAAATGGCTTGCGGAGGGAAACGGCTCCACCAAGTTGTCCCTGTTCATACTCGGAGCTATACCATGTGGCGCTGCGGTAAAAGAGCTCGGTCCCAAGGGCGAGACGTCTTCCGAAGAGCCATGGTTCGGTCCATCCGATGCTGACGTCTTGACGTTCTGTTCCGTATTGCACTTTGGCGTTAAATCTTTGACCTGCTCCAGTAAAGCTGTGCCAGTCTGAGATATCAAAGTTGGTTTGCTCGAGAGTGACGTAACCGACGATGCTGTCCACGGAGCTAAATCCGAGACCGAAGCTGACGGAACCTGTTTGTTTCTCGTTTACGAGAATGTCGATATCGCGGTAGCCCTTCCGGCTGCTTGGTGAATCGTTAACTTGAACGTCGTTGAAGTAGTTCATGTTTTTGAGGCGACGGCGGGCGGTTTCCATTTCAACAGAGTTGAGGTAGTCGCCTGGCTTCATTGGAAGTTCGCGGCGGATGACGCGGTCCTGAGTTTTGTCGTTTCCTTCGATTGTGACGCGGCCAACTCGGAATCGTCCACCTTCGTTAATGCGGTAGATGATGTTGACGCTGTTTGGTGATGCGTTGCGGATGTCTGGGCTGACAGCGGCGTCGGCGTATCCTTTGGATCCATAGTAGCTACGGATGTTGCGGATGTCAGCGCGCATTTTTTTGGCAGAGTATCCGTCACCAGCATTGAGTGAGAGCGCAGGAGCTAACTCCTCGGGAGTGAAAACGGTCATTTTGCCAAATCCTACTGAGTGAACCGTGTATTTGGCACCTTCGGTGATGTGGAATACGAGGTCGACGCGCTCATCGTCGACGGGTTCGCGGCGAACGTCTAGTTTGACGCGAAGGAATCCTCGGTCGCGGTAGTAGTCGAGCACGCGGTCGATGTCTTCATCGAGTTTTACGGTGTCGATACGACCCGATTTGGTGAAAAATGAAAACCACCCTTTTTGTTTGGTTTTCATCTCATTGCGAAGTTTGTGTGATGGAATCGAGTTGTTGCCTTCGAAGCGGATTTTGCGAACTTCACTGCGAGCTCCTTCATCGATGATGAAAATGAGATCGGATGCCCCATGACCACCCTTCGATGGTTGAATGCGGTGCGTGACGGAGACATCCGCGTATCCGTAACCTCGGTAGTAATCGAGGATGTTGCGGCGAGCTGTGAGGATGGCCTCGTCGCTCATGACTCCGCCAGCTTTGAGTTTGGTGATCGAGGCAAGTTTCCGATCGGAAAACTTTGTATTTCCTGAGAATCCAACCGCTACGATTTTTCCACGGGTGGTGACTTCGGCGGTGACTTTGACGCTGTTGTCTCCTACTTCTTCAGCAAAGAAGCGAACGTCTTCAACTAAACCACTTTCATAAAGCGTGCGAACATCGTCATCGAGTTGAGATGCGTTGTATTTTTGGCCTGCTCGCACAGACATAAAACCGCGAAGGCGGGCTTCATCCACGGTCCGAGCGCCGTTGTAGCGGATATGAACGGAAGAGATATTTTTGCCTTCAAAATCTTGGGCAAAGCTGTGGGAGGTTCCCGCTAAGAATAAAATAAATCCCGCTAGTGCGAGGATTGGCTGCGTAATACGGTAGGTGAGGCCAGAAAACATACGTAAGTTGTTTGGGTTGGTGAGGGGTTATCGCAACACCTAACGTTACTTAAGTCAAGCGGAAAGCCGTTTGGTGTGACATGCGGAAAAAAGCAAACTCTGATTGCCATCTCAGAGGAGATCCGTAAAGTGTCCCTCGCCCTATGTCAGACTCATTTATTCACCTTCACGTTCACACAGAATACTCAACGCTTGATTCCTCTGTCCGCACATCTGCGCTTGTAGAGCGCGCTAAAGAATTGGGCATGAGTGCGGTAGCGATGACGGATCACGGCAATGTTTACGGGGCTGTTGAGTTTTATCAAAATGCGGAGCGTGCTGGGATTAAGCCGATTCTTGGCTGTGAGATTTATCTCGCTCCTAAATCGCTCACTTACAAAAAAACGGTGCCGGGGCGGAAAAATTCAACGCATTTAACCCTGCTTGCCAAAGACGAGAAGGGGTGGGGGAATTTGATTAAATTGGTGTCTATTGGACATCTCGAAGGGGATTACCTTGGGGAGCCTCGCGTAGATCGCGAGCAGTTGGCCAAACATGCCGAGGGGATTATTTGTTTGAGTGGGTGTATTCATGGCGCGGTGAACGAGTGGATTCACGCGGGAGATCTTGATGGAGCACGGGCGGAGATTCTCGCTCTGAAGGAGATGTTTGGACCAGATGATTTTTATTTGGAGCTAAACGACCACATGCTGGAGCAAAACCAAATGCTCAATGAGCAGTTGAAGTCGTTTTCGGAAGAATTAGGCGTCAAAATGGTGGCGACCAATGACGTGCACTTTTTGGGGAAAGAAGATGCAGAGGCGCATGACGTGTTGATCTGCATCGGGGAGGGGCGGCTGCTTTTGGATGAAAATCGGAAACGCTACCCGCAAGATCATTATTTCAAAACGCCCGAGGAAATGCGCGAGTTGTTTGCTGATTTTCCTGGAGCTTGTGATGCCACGCTTGAGATTGCGGAAAAATGTAACGTAAAGATGGTGCTGGATCCTACGAGCTCGGAAAAATACCCGCAGTTCGGAACGCCCGATGGAAGCCCGCGCGAGGAGTATTTCCGTAAGGTGTGTTTTGATGGATTAAAAAAACGTTATCCGCCTGAAACATTTGATGCTCTGGCAAAACATTTAAACATGAGCCATGAGGAGCTTCAAAAAATGCTGGATGAGCGACTTGATTACGAAATCAATACGATTAATGACCTCCAGTTTGCTTCTTACTTCTTGATTACTGCCGACTTTATTCAGTGGGCTCGCGATCATGATATTCCAGTGGGGCCGGGGCGGGGATCTGCTGCGGGTTCGTTGGTGGCTTACACCATGGGGATTACGGATATTTGTCCGATGCGGTTTGGGTTGTTGTTCGAACGATTTCTTAACCCAGAGCGGGTGAGTCCTCCCGACGTGGATATTGACTTTTGTCAGAGTCGGCGCGTGGAGGTGATCGATTACGTGCGTCAGAAATACGGCGAGCGCTGTGTGTCTCACATCATTACTTACGGAACGTTGGGAGCCAAAAGCGTGATCCGAGATGTGGCTCGGGTGATGGGTATTGGGTTTAACGACGCGAGCGTGCTGGCAAAAATGATCGAAACCAAACCCGGAGTCAAACTGCAGAGCGAGTATGACGAAAAGGAAGAACTTCGCGAGGTGATCGAAAATAGTAGCACGTGGAGAGAACTTTGGGATTTTGCCTTGAAGTTGGAAGGGTTAAACCGAAACACGGGCGTTCACGCGGCAGGGGTGGTGATCGGCGACAGAAACCTCGATGAACACTGTGCCTTAACCCGAGGAAACGAAGGGGAGGTGGTCGCCCAGTGCGACATGAACTCGATCACGGAAATCGGACTTTTGAAGATGGACTTTCTTGGGTTGAAAACGCTCACCGTGATTCAAGACGCTGTGGATCACATCCGCGTGCATACCCCTGATTTTGATATCAACAAAGTGCCTTTGGATGACAAACCGACGTTGAGCCTGCTGAACAACGGGGAAACGATGGGTGTGTTTCAGTTGGAATCTGGCGGGATGGTGGAGACGTGTCGAAAATACGGGATCGATAAAATCGAAGATATTATCGACCTTTTGGCGGTTTATCGTCCAGGTGCGATGCAATATATCGATCAGATGATCGAGGTGAAAAAGGGGATTCGGCCTGCAGATTATGAACACCCACTGCTTGAGGTGGTTTGTGGCGATACCTACGGGGTGATGATTTATCAGGAGCAGGTGCAGAACGCAGCTAAAATGTTGGCGGGTTACACGCTCGGTGGCGCTGACGTGCTTCGCCGTGCGATGGGTAAAAAGAAAAAATCCGTGATGGACGAGCAACGCGCAAACTTCGTGAAGGGCGCGTTTGAAACGAACCAGATCGACGCACCGCTCGCGAACCAGATTTTCGATAAAATCGCGGGGTTTGCCGGATACGGATTTAACAAATCGCACTCGGCCTGTTACGGGCACATTTCTTATTGGACGGGGTATTTAAAAGCGAATTTCCCCGTTGAGTTTATGTGTGGTGTGCTCTCCAACGAACTCAAGGATACGGAAAAAATGGGAGTGTTCATTTCGGAATGTCACCGGATGGATATTGAGGTGTTACCACCAGATGTGAACCTGTCCCGCGTGCGTTTTGCTCCAGAGCAATTACCTTCTGGCAAGTGGGCCATCCGTTACGGACTCTGCGCCATTAAAAATGTGGGGGAGGCCGCAATGAAGGCAGCGGTGGCGGATCGGACAGAAAATGGACCCTTTGAATCGCTGGATGATTTTGCAAACCGACTTGATTCCAAAAGCGTGAACAAGAGGATTTTGGAAAACCTCGTCAAGGCGGGTGCTTTTGATTGGTGCGGAGAAACGCGTGCTGGAATGTATGCGCGCATCCCATTGGTGGTGGCTTCTGCGAGTTCCGCTCAGCGCGATCGAGCGCAGGGGCAGGTGTCGCTTTTTGATACCATGGACTTTGCGAGTGCCGCTCCAGACCCCGTGTCCGATTCTGAAAATTTGGATGTTGTTGAGTGGAGTAAAGACGAGCGCTTGGCGACGGAAAAAGAGTTGTTAGGGTTTTACTGTAGCGGTCACCCGCTGGATAAATTTCGCACCGTGATTGATTCTCCTCGATTTAAAAAATTGGGCATGTTGGAGCAATGCGATACCAGCGATAAGCGGGCGCGTTATCCATTTGCAGGGATGATTCGGCACGTGGATCATAAAATGACGCGCACCGGAAAACCATTTGGCGTGCTTCATGTGGAAGATTTTACAGGAAAAGCGGAAGTTGTCTGCTGGGGCGAGAGTTATACGCCGGCGAACGAAGCTGGATTTTTGGAACCAGGAAGCGCTATTCGTTTTCAAGCCAATGTTCAAAGGGACGATCGAACGGAGTCGTTTCGATTAACGGGATCTCAAATCAAAGGGCTAAAAGTGAAAGCACCCGCCAAAAATGGCCCCGTTCAAATTTTCCTTTGGGTGACGCGTCATAAGGAGGAGGATTTGCTCGAGATTCAAAAGATACTTTCCCAATACCCTGGAAAAACTCCTGTGGAACTGCACATGCAGAG
>CAZOWD010000155.1:0-5209 GCA_964583225.1 uncultured Verrucomicrobiales bacterium
AAAACGAACGTTGCAAAAAGCCTCCTCAACAACTCAAATAATAAAATCACTCTTGAGGTATCGACAAAAAACAAGTTTCGCTTATATTGTAAACATTATGAAATCTCACCCTATCGCCCTCACCATCGCTGGTTCAGACTGCTCAGGAGGAGCCGGACTCCAAGCCGACCTCAAAACATTTCAACGTTTAGGTGTGCATGGACTTTCTGCCGTAACAAGCGTCGTCTCCGAAACACCACTCATCGTGAACCACATCGAGCCTGTGCCAACACCACTGGTGCAAGATCAGGTCAATCTTCTCCTCGACTCGTATCCCGTTAACGCTATCAAAACAGGTCTACTCCCAACACGCGCAGTTTCCATAGGCATTTTTGAAATCCTTAAAAACACCAACATTCCCCTCGTTGTGGACCCTGTCATGGTGGCATCTTCAGGAGCCCAACTAACCGATAACGCCACCGTTGCTGTCCTAACCGAACGACTTCTCCCCATCACAACCGTCGTCACCCCCAACCTAGCCGAAGCCGCAGTTATCTTAAAACGCCCAGTCGCCACGGCAGACGACCTAGAACCCGCTGCTCGCGACATTGCAGAACGTTACAACACCTCCTGTCTTGTCAAAGGCGGACATCTCCCAGGATCAGACGATCGTCTCGATGTGCTTTGGCACGATGGTAAAGCACACCACTTTACCCATCCAAAAGCAGATCTTCCTGAAGATGGCATTCACGGCACAGGTTGCACACTCTCCTCGGCCATCGCTGCAGGGCTAGCCCGCGGTGAAAACGTTGAAACCGCCGTAAAAAACGCCATCGATCTCGTCCAAGAACTCATTTCAAACGCCTACCAATGGCCTTCAAAAGATCAAACCATTCTGTGCTTGGGCTGGTAAAAATGCCAATCACTTGGCAAAAACGAACTATTAGACTCCCTTAACTAAGGGCAGCCAAACAGTAGTAAATACATGGGATCCCCCAAAGTTTCACAAACTTTCCCGTGCATTCAACTTAGATATATTCTATAACTCGACATCATGAAATCCCCTAAATCCCCCTATCTGGTCACTCGTCATCTCCCACTGAGCATCAGCCTTTTTGGAGTTTGTATCGTATTTGCCTCCTGCGGCAATTCAGACTCAAACCTCGCCAGCCAACCACTCGACTCC
Source organism: uncultured Verrucomicrobiales bacterium (assembly GCA_964583225.1). Lineage (GTDB taxonomy): Bacteria > Verrucomicrobiota > Verrucomicrobiia > Verrucomicrobiales > Akkermansiaceae > Oceaniferula. The sequence goes on from CAZOWD010000155.1 coordinate 1,166, forward strand.
GTAAAAGGCCTTCTGCCATCGAGAATCCCCATCGCCACAGTGCGCAACAAAGACCTCAAAGAATTGCCCAGCGGAGCGGATCGTGCACTAGCTTGGAGCAAAAGCCTCAATCGCTGGACTTACGCAAAAATCGACTACAACCCAGCCACCCTTCCAGATACACAAACTCAACCTATCGACAGCGGGCTACTCCCCCCGCTCAATGAAGGAGAAAGCTCAATCCTCAACAACTTGGGCACGCTCCCTGATGAATAAAAACAACGCAACTACCAACGTTGTTTTCAGTCTTGATAGATCTGCTCATTTAAATTTGCTGTCTAACACACTCAAACCTCATTTCATCAGTGTGAAATAACATTGACCTACCCGATGAATCCTTTATATAGCAAGCTTTCAATGCAATAACATTGCATTTTCTTTCATCGAAAATACTCGCCATCATGAGCCAAAATACCATTATCTATACCCATACCGACGAAGCTCCAGCGCTCGCCACTCGCTCTTTTCTCCCCATCGTTCAAGCATTCACTAAAACATCAGACATTAATATCGTCACAAAAGATATTTCACTTGCTGGGCGAATTTTGGCCAATTTTCCTGAAAACCTCACCGAAGACCAACGCACACCTGACGCCCTTGCCGAGTTAGGCGCTCTGGCAAAAACTCCCGAGGCGAACATCATCAAACTCCCCAACATTTCAGCCTCCGTCCCACAGATGGAAGCCGCCATCAGCGAACTGCAAAGCAAAGGATACAACATCCCCAATTACGCCGATGCCGAAGACCGCTACGCCAAAATTAAGGGGTCTGCCGTAAACCCAGTTCTCCGCGAAGGCAACTCCGATCGCCGCGCCCCCAAAGCGGTTAAAGAATACGCCCGAGCCAATCCACACCGCATGGGAGCTTGGTCAAAAGATTCCAAAACCAACGTCGGCACCATGACTTCTGGCGATTTTTACGCCAATGAAAAATCAGTTACCGTTGAGGAAGCAACTGACGTAAAAATTGAACTCACAGCAACCGACGGTTCCGTCACGGTTCTCAAAGAAAGCACACCACTGCTCGCTGGCGAAATCTTCGACGCTACCGTCATGAGTAAAAAAGCACTTGTGGCGTTCCTAGAGGAACAAATCGCTGAAGCCAAAAAGCAAGGTGTCCTATTCTCACTCCACATGAAGGCCACCATGATGAAGGTCTCAGACCCCATCATCTTTGGGCACGCCGTGCAGGTATTTTTCAAAGACCTCATCGCCAAACACGCTGACATTCTCGATTCCTTAGCCGTTGATTTCACCAACGGATTTGGCGATCTCATCAGCAAAATCGATTCTCTCCCCGACAATCAAAAATCCGAAATCCTTGCCGACATCGAAGCCACTTATGCAGCGCAACCCGATCTCGCCATGGTGGATTCAGACAAAGGTATCACAAACCTCCACGTGCCATCCGATGTCATTATTGACGCATCCATGCCCGCCATGATCCGCACATCAGGTCAAATGTGGAACGCCAAAGGGCAACAACAAGACACGCTCGCCGTGATTCCAGATTCCTCTTACGCAGGCGTTTACCAAGCCACTATCGATTTCTGCCGCGAAAATGGAGCCTTCGATCCCACCACGATGGGAACCGTTCCCAACGTCGGTCTCATGGCACAAAAAGCAGAAGAATACGGATCTCACGATAAAACATTTGAGATCCCCTGCGATGGCACAGTCCGCGTGATTGATGCCTCTGGCAACACTCTGCTCGAACACACGGTAGAAGCCGGCGACATCTGGCGCGCCTGCCAAGCAAAAGACGCTCCTATTCAAGATTGGGTCAAACTCGCCGTCACCCGCGCACGCGCCACCGGAACACCTGCCGTATTTTGGCTCGATGAAAACCGCGCACACGATGCCGAAATCATCGCCAAAGTAGGGCAATACCTTGGCGACCACGATACCGACGGACTCGAAATCTACATCATGCCTCCCGTCGAAGCTACGAAGTTTACACTCAAACGCCTCAAAGCAGGAGAAGACACCATTTCCGTCACAGGAAACGTGCTCCGCGACTACCTCACCGATCTCTTCCCCATCCTAGAGCTTGGCACCTCAGCCAAAATGCTCTCCATCGTTCCACTCATGAGCGGTGGTGGACTTTTTGAAACGGGTGCGGGCGGATCTGCCCCTAAACACGTTCAACAGTTTATCGAAGAAAACCACTTGCGCTGGGACTCTCTCGGAGAATTTCTCGCCCTAGCAGTCTCGCTCGAACACCTCAGCAACACCACTGGAAATGCAAAAGCCAAAGTGCTCGCTGATGCGCTCGACAACGCAACCTCAAAACTTCTCCTCAACAACAAAGCGCCATCGCGCAAAGTCAATGAACTCGACAACCGAGGATCTCACTTCTACCTCGCACTTTACTGGGCCGAGGAACTCGCCGCACAAACAGAAGACTCCGAGCTAGCCGACACCTTTGCAGCAGTTGCCAAATCGCTGAGTGACAACGAGCAAACCATCGTTGAGGAACTCAACAGCGTGCAAGGATCGCCCGTGGACATGCAGGGATACTACCTTCCTAACGAAGAAGTTCTCACGCCCGCCATGCGTCCAAGCACAACGTTTAACACCATCCTCGCTGCAATTTAAACATCATCTGAGGAATTTCAATCCCCCCTAAGCCTAAGAGCGCTCATGACACGCCGCCAGTTTTTGAGAACTAGTCTACTCGGTTCTGGCAGCGTTGTCGGCGCGAGCGCCCTTGGCTATGCGCATTGGATTGAGCCAAACAAACTCAGCATCACTGAGAAAAAAATAAATATCCCCCAACTTCCACCATCGCTCAATGGGCTAAAAATAGCCCAAATGAGCGATTTTCATTATCGGCCAAATTCAGAAAACGACCTGATTGCAGAAGCTGTAAAAGTGGTCAATGCGGCGCAACCCGATATCATTGCACTCACAGGAGACTTCGTCACGCACAACGCCTCAGCATTCGCCCCCCTCATGGAGCACCTTTCCCAACTCCGCGCCAAACACGGCATTTACGGAGTCATGGGAAACCACGATGTTTTATCGGCCCCCTACTCCGTTTTTCAAAACGGATTCAAACAAGCCGGGTTCGACTTCCTCATCAATCAAGGCTCCCACATCTCCATTCATGGAGAACCGCTCTACATTTTGGGAACCGACTCGATTTACGCTGGCGACCTCGACCTCCCCGCCTGTTACCGTGGACTCCGCGAAACAGCAAAAGAATCCCCCGTCCTCGCACTCGTGCACGAACCCGATGTTTTTGACATCATCGCCGCCGAATACCCTGTCGCGCTTCAACTATCTGGCCACACCCACGGTGGTCAATGCCGCATTCCAGTCCTCGATTACGCACCCATCAAAGTCAAATACGGCAAAAAATATGTTTACGGGGAATACAAACACGAAAAACAAAACGCCCGACTTTTTGTAAGCCGGGGTCTTGGAACAACAGGACTCCCAGTGCGCTTTGCATGCCCACCAGAAGTCGCTATCTTAACGTGCTGCGCTTGCTGAGTTTTTATGCTCTCAGCAAGCCTTCACTTTTTTATTTTGCGCGGAGTATAAACTCGTAACTCATCGCTTTATCCGAATGTAACTGATACTGAGGTAGAGGTTTTGCCCCCCACGTGTTGATTCCAGCCACGCCATTGACTCGGTAATCGATATTTAAATACACAGCATCGGATGGAGGAAGCTGGTAACTGTATTTGTAAACCTCCAACGTCTGACTTTTGAAGCGACGCGCTGAGATGTTCACGGGAGCTTCAGCGCTTGCGATGATTTGAAGCCCATGACCTGCTCCATCACCTAACTGCGCATACCGCACGCCATGAATATTTCCATATTCCTGAGGGCGCGAATAATCTGTAAACATCTGATCCACAGTTTTGGAGAATTTTCCAATGATTTCGTAATTCCGATCAATGTAAGTTTCATGAGGTCCATGACCATACCAATCAAGCGACGTCAAATTCTTCGCCACTGGAACACGAAGTCCAAAACGAGGAATGATCTGAGATTT
>CAZOWD010000156.1:0-5208 GCA_964583225.1 uncultured Verrucomicrobiales bacterium
TAGTCATAAATATATCCTAAACCAAAAATACCACCAGTGACAAGCCAGAGAAGGCCCGTCCAAATTTTACCTAAATAGAATCGGTGAATACCAAAGATTCCGAGGAAGGTTTGAAGGATCCAAGCTAGGGAATAGTCAAATGGTCCCGTGCGATAGCGGTGACTGGCTTCTCGCGCCATGGAGGGGATGAGGAATACGTCAATGAGCCAACCAATGCCTAAAAGTCCGAGAGTGAAAAACCAGATGATTCCAGAGACTTGCTTGCCGTAGTAAAACCGGTGCGCTCCTAAAAATCCAAAAATCCATAGAATATAACCGATGGCTACGGAGTGGGTGGGTATGGGTGAGTTGGTGTTTTCTGCCGTCATGATGGCGGATATTCGTGCGGGATGTGTGTTGTGTCAACTTGGACTTTGTAGAAAAAGAATAAGAATTCTCGTTCTCGACATAAAGGGCGATTGTATTACGCTGTTGGGCATGGAGACTGTAGATATTGTTGGCGATTATAAAGCGCAGTGGGGGGAGGGACCTATTTGGTGGAATGATCGGCTTTATTATGTGGATATTGAGAAAGGAAATGTGATTGAGGTTGATGCTTCGCTTGAGGGATCGGTAAAAGAGAAAATTTGGGATCTTAAAGATTCGGTTGGGCGCGTGGGAACGATTGTTCCGCGTTCAAAAGGTGGGTTTGTGGTTGCGGGTGATAATGGGATTTATCTATTAGATGAAAAATCTGGGCAGACGACTTTTGTGGCAGATCCTGAGCCCAACAAAAAGGATAACCGTTTTAATGATGGTAAATGCTCTCCTGATGGACGTTTTTTTGCTGGGACGATTAGTTTGGTGAAAAATCAGGGGGATGCGTCGCTTTATCGGCTCGATTCTGATCTATCTTTGCATACAGCTTTTGAGGGAGTGACAAACTCTAATGGTATTGTTTGGAGTGCGGATGGCTCAACTTGTTATTATATTGATACTCCTAGGTTAGAAGTTTTGGCTTTTGATTACTCTGTGGATTCGGGGGAGTTGAGTGGGTTACGAACGGCGTTTTCGACAGCGCATATCAGTGCATCGCCCGATGGTATGACGATTGATTCCGAAGGAAATCTTTGGGTTGCATTTTGTCACGGAGCCTGTGTGATTTGTTATGACCCTTCTACGGGCAAGCAGTTGCATCGAGTTGAACTACCATGCTTGGAAACTACGGCTTGCGCTTTTGGAGGGGGAAATTTGGATGAGTTGTATGTTACCACGGGAATTCATTCTGTTTTGGAAGAAGAGGATGCAGGACGTTTGTTGCGTATCCGTGGATTGGGTGTTCGAGGCGTAAAAACTTTTCCTTTTGCTGGTTGATTCTTTTTTCAAAGGGCGTGCTTTCGTGTTTCATTTCTGGAAAATGACAGGAGTTTGCTCTGGCTAGTTGCTTGAAACTCTTTTAGAAGGTTCGCCCATGAAAAAGACGACCCAAGTTCAAGAAGTTCGAGTTTTTGCACCTGCCACTGTTGCGAATGTTGCGTGTGGATTTGATGTTTTAGGGTTTGCGATTGAAGCTCCTGGAGATGAAGTGGTGGCTCGCCACTCAGATAAACCAGGCTTGCGGATTACAAAAATTACGGGAGATGGCGGTAAGTTGCCGAAAGATCCAACGAAGAATACGGCGGGAGTCGCTGCTCTGGACTTGTTGCGCCACCTTGGAATGAGCGATCGTGGAATTGAATTGGAAATTCACAAAAAAATGCCATTCGGGAGTGGGCTTGGATCATCTGCGGCTTCTTCTGTGGCTGGGGTGTATGCCGTTAATAAATTGATTGGTGAGCCTTTGGCTAAAAAACAACTTTTACCTTTTGCGATGCAAGGGGAGGTTAGCGCCGATGGAGCATGGCACGCCGATAACGTGGGGCCAAGCCTTTTGGGGGGGATTGTTTTTATCCGATCGAATCAAGAGTTAGATATCGCTCAAATCCCAGTGCCTGCGAACCTTTGGGCTGTGGTGGTGCACCCAGAGATGGAGATTTTAACAAAAGTGGCTCGTGAAATTTTACCTTCGGAGATTCCCATGGTAAACGCGACTCAGCAAATCGGAAACCTTGGAGGATTGATTTGTGGATTTATTCAGGAGGATTACGCGATGATTGGTCGATCCATTCACGATGTGATCGCGGAGCCTCGGCGTCAAAAATTGATCCCTGATTTTTACAATGCCAAGCGTGCTGCTATGTCACAAGGCGCCTTAGGATTTTCTATTTCTGGAGCCGGTCCTAGCGTGTTTGCTCTATGTGAAGGCGAAGAAACTGCCCAGCGAGTAGGTAAGGCGATCACGGATGTGTTTAATAATATCCAACTTGAAAATCAGTGTTACATTTCCCGTATTAATCAGGAAGGTGTGCATGTGATTGAGTAGGTGGAGGGTGTTCGAATGGGCGCGATGAGTGAAAATTGAAGGTTCGGATTTTCACTTTTAAAATTGTCAAGAAATATTGACTATTTATCTCGCCATATTTTAAATTTTGGATATCGTGCGGGTGAGTAATCGTCACCCATCTTCAAACAATGCCTAGAACCACAGATCACATGCAACACCTTAATGTCCGTTCCTCTTCTCAATTAGAAATGAATCCGCGCGGTTCAGCAGGAGCTGTTCCTCCTATGTCTGAAGATTTTACTGGAAAGCTTCAAGAGGCTCAAAGCCAGTTAGAGCAACTTCAGCAACAACAGTTAGAGATTGAACGGAAAAAGCTTGAGCTCGAAGAATTGAATGAAAGAAAATCTGAATTTTTAGAAGGTCAGATCGAACTCTGTGAGAAATTGACAGCAGCTGTTACTGCAATGGATCGTGAGATTTTTGCGGCTCAGCAAGAAGTTGAGGAGTTGGGACAAGCTCGTGCATGTTTTGCCGAGCATCTGGCCAAGATTGATTCTTTGAATCCAGACGGATGGAATAACGAAAGTCTTCGTCAAGAGTTGACCCGTGCCATCTCTGTTTTGGAATTGGCGGAGGATGAATACGAGCAAACTGTTGAACATTTTGCCGGAGGCAGAAGCTCTTCTATTTTTGGAGCTGGTGGGGCGAGTAAGCCAACGCGACTTTCAGCTTCGACACTGGATAGTGAGTGGATGACGCACTTCAAAAATGGATTTGCGTATAACCTTCCTTTGTTAATTTTAGGGGTTATTGCGTTGATTATTTTTGTGATGAAATAATCGAGCAAGATCTATAATTTTTAAAAATGGCGCGCTTGTAAAACGATGTCGATTAAAAGAACTTATGCTAAAAAATCATCTCCCATTCGGGAGATGACTGAGCAAGAGAAGTTGATTTTAGAGCAACAACGGCAACTTGATGAGCAGAAGGCTTTGATTGCGGCTCAGATTCAAGAAATTGAAGAGGAGAAGCGTCGAAAAAAAGAAGCGGAAGAACTTCAACGACAGCAAGCGATTGAAGCGCGAGTTACGTTGCCTCCGCTTACTGAGATCCAGGATCGGGAGCGGGAGCGTATCTTTATGGATAAGCTGAGCCGTGGGCAGATGGCCAACGAAAGACGCGCTCAGGCCAAAAATGGTTTATTGTTGATCTTGTTGTTCTTGGCTATCTTTGCCGTAGGCGCGTGGATTTATAGTATGGCTAGCGCTGGGCTGTAAAAATGTTCAAAAAAAACACCGAGCAACTTGTGCTCGATGTTTTTTGAGGTTGAGTGTTTTTTCTCGATTAGATTAACCGAGCTCCTTCGCTAGGGCGCGATGTGAAGATTTCAGGTTTGATGCCAGTTTGGGCTTCATACTGAGAATTCATCGTGTCGATGATGGTTTCAGCCTTGCTCGATTCACAGAGCGTAACCGTGGATCCTCCAAATCCACCACCCGTCATGCGGGCGCCAATGACGCCACCTTCTTTGCCGAGAGCCGTTGCGATTTCTACCATGATATCGAGTTCTTTACAGGATACTTCAAAGTCGTCCCGTAGAGATGCGTGAGAGGCAAACATCAATTTTCCAAGTTTTTCAAAATCGTTGTTTTCGAGAGCTTTTACGGCATCTTTTGTGCGTTGAATTTCTCCGACAACGTGGCGAGAGCGACGGTAAATAACATCGCCCATCGATTCTTTTGCCGCTTCGACATCATCCATGGTGACGTCGCGCCAGCTTTGTTTGCCTATGATTTTGAGTCCGTCTTCAGTGGCCTTACGGCGGGAAGCATATCCGCCATCGGAGAGTTCGTGAGAAACACACGTGTTGGCAATGATGACGGTGAGGTCTGGGTTTTCAATAGGTATCAAGGTGGGTTCTCCGCTTTGGCAATCGATGAGGACGAGCCGGTCTTTTTTACCAAAGGCTGAGGCAAACTGATCCATGATTCCGCACGGACAGTGGGCGTAGTTGTGCTCGGCTTTTTGGCAGAGAAGAGCCTTGGTGCGCGTGTCGACCGTATGTCCCGTAAGCCCTTCGAGCAAGGTTGCTGTGGCGAGTTCGAAGGCGGCAGAGGAGGAAAGTCCACCACCAGAGGGGACATTGGAGGTGATGTAAGCATCAAATCCTTCGAGCGTGCAGCCAGTTTCCTCTCGGAAATACTGCATGACGCCGCGTGGGTAGTTGGCCCATTTGGGGTCATCTTCGAGGATTTCGTTAGAAATATCAATTTCTACAATATCGCTCCCCTGGGATGAGGCTAGTCGAACCGTATTGGTTCCATTGGGCGCTGCAGCGATGACGATGCTGTGAGCGAGGGCGAACGGGAGAACAAATCCATCGCAGTAATCGATGTGTTCTCCGATAAGGTTAACACGGCCAGGAGCCGCAGCGACGACGGTGGCTTCTTTATCGAAGGTTGATTTTAATTGATCAATAGCTTCACGTTTTAGATTGGTAACAGACATAATGTGACGTTGGGTTAATTGTTGAGTTATTACTTTACTTCAATTTTGAAGGAATACGAATACGTTTTGTTGGTTGGTAAAATGTGCTGTTTGAGCGGGTGAGCACCCCAAGAGTTGCGTCCACCGAGACCTCGCTGTGCGTGATCGATATTTACAGTAATCGTTTTGCGCTCGGGAATATCGGATGGGTGACGGTTCTGGTTTGCTGTGCTTTCATAATCAGACATTAATGCTGGATAAGCGCCACCTTGAAGCAAATCTTTGCCTAAAGCGGTGATTTTTAATCCATGCTGATTGTTGTTAGTTAAGCTCATCGTGCGAATCTCCATACGGTTTCC
>CAZOWD010000157.1:0-5138 GCA_964583225.1 uncultured Verrucomicrobiales bacterium
TTCAGCACAAAAACGCCATTCCCAAAGTCCTAGCGATGGTCTCCATTTTCCCAAGATCAATGGCTAGTTTTAGCTTTGATGTAGGATCGGATGCTGAAAACCCCAGTGAGTGCGAGCATGAGCGCGGCAAACCAATCTCCAGCGAATGCGTAAAGCGTGATGGGGCCGTGTTTTGGTGCGTAGGCGTGTCCGTAGAGGGTGGATCGGGTGAAATGGTTTCCGTTGGAGTCTTCGATGATTTGACGATTTTTTGTTTTGGCATCTAGCACGCTGCCGGTAACAGAAATAATGCCACTGACCCCAGTGTTGGCGCAACGGATCATGGGGCGGCGGAGTTCGATGGCTCGGAATTTTGCATTGGACCAGTGTTGGGCGGCGGCTTCGCTTTCTTTAAACCATCCATCGTTGGTGACGTTTACGATGAGTTGTGGGGTTTCAGAGCGAACAAACTTGCGGGTGAGTCGCCCGACAGTGTCTTCAAAACAGACACTTGGGATGAGTTGGATTTTTGTGTTTCCAGCTGAAACGGTGAGGGGTTCCGTGGATGTGCCCGATTGGAAATTTCCGCCAAATGATTCACCTGAGGAGTATTCGAAGATTTTTTTCAACCACGGGAGTTTATCAATAAAGGGAATGTATTCTCCAAAAATGACGAGGTGGAGTTTGCGGTAGGTTTGAATGTTTTGTTCGAGAACGCCACGGGCGTTGATGGCGGCGATGCTGTTGTAAGAGCGCCCTCCTTTGATTGGGACTGCGCGTTGAGTGGTGGGGTTGTAGTTTGCTTCTACTTCATTCATGCCTGCGATGAGGGTGAAGTTGCCCAGTGGGCGGACTTCCTCATTTAACATGGAGCGGACACCTCCGTAAACGAGTCGTCCTTTGAGGTTTGAGGCAAAGAGTAAGGGATCGGGCATGGCGCTTTCAGGCCAGATTACCAGATCCGGAGTTTTGAATTCGTAGGGGGTGTCGGGGTGCTCGCGGATCGCTTGCTCAGCTTCGCGTTCTAGGTTGTCCACGGCCTGAATGGTGGAGTCGGCGTAGCCTTGGATGATTTCGGCACCAGAGCGTGGATCCCACTTGATGGTTTGTGGGATGTTTTCCTGCACGAGTAGCACGCGCACTCGTTGGGTGTCCCACTTTTGCACATCGCGGAGTCGCCACACGCCGTAACAGAATTGTGAGGCGAGCAGAAGGGCGGCTACAGCGAAGTCGAGCCGGGGTCTGAGTTTTCCTGTATGGGCTTCAGAAAATAACCGGCGTCCCGTTTGAATGATGACGGCGCTGAGAAAAACGGGAGTGAAGGCGAGGCCTGTTACTCCGATTAAATCCGCAGCTTGAGCGAGCACGGGGGTGTTGTGAAAGGCGACACCTAATCCGTTCCAACCAAACCCAGTAAAGAGCCATCCTCTGAGCCATTCGAATCCCACCCAAGCGGCTGCGTTGATGAGGGCAAATTTGAGAGATTTGACCGAATCGGTAAAGGTGCCAGCGAGCCCTGACGTGCCCGATTGGGTATTGAGCTTTTTCTGGATTGCCTGCTGGATTCCGTTGGAGGCGTTTGGCTCAGGGGTGACGGAGCGTTTTTTTTGTTTTTTCCATGGGTTTCCGATGCTGACGGAAATGATTCCCCAAAGGCCGAAATAAAGAGAGAGAAAGGCGGCGAGGGCGACGGAAGCAATCCCGCTAACCGTCCAGAGCCACTTGAGGTTGATGAGCCAGAATGTGAGTCCCGCGAGATAGGCGATCCCGAACCCGTAGCGTTTTTTGCTGCCGATCCAGATGGCGGGCAGCAGGGGAAGCATCCAGATCCAGATGAGTCCCGTGAGGTTGAAGTTTGGAAAACATAAGGCTAGCAACCCACCACTGAGGGGGGCTGCTAGCCATGGAAGTAAATGGAGGATGCGCGGTTTTTCCGTGGTGCGAGTTGGTAACTCGCAGGGAGCCTGTCGTGCGTCATCCATGATGTTTGTAGGGTTGCGCTATGCGCTGATTGGCTTTTTTACGCCATGCGAGCTTTGGCATCCGCCTCTAGGGCGCTCCAGAGGGAGTCGAGCTTGGCGGCTACTTGATCCTTGCTTGCTTGGAGGTCAGCGACGCCAGGGGCGTCTTTGCCAAACAGGTAGTATTTGATTTTTGGCTCGGTGCCAGATGGGCGAACCGCGCAGGAGCGGCCGTCTTCTAGGTCGATGATGAGCATGCCTTCTTTGGGTAGCTCGTCGCCTTCAGCGTCCTCGATGTCGTCTTTAGAGAAGTCGCGCACGCGGGTGACTTTGGCTCCATCGATTTCTGTTGGTGGGTTTTCTGAGTAGGATGCGGCGAGAGCTTTGATTTGGGCTGCGCCATCGGCACCTTCCATGACCATTGCTTTTCCAACTTCGAGGTGGTAGCCAAATTCGCGGTAGAGGTCATCGAGTAGAGCGGAAATGCTTTTTCCTTCGCTTTTTGCAAAGGCTGCCAGCTCAGCAAACATGACAGCGGCGCCGTTTCCATCTTTATCGCGGATGGTGTCGGTGCCGAGGTATCCGTAACTTTCCTCACCTCCGAAGATGAAGAAACGAGAATACTCTAGGCGGAGCGCACGGCTTTGCTCTGGGGTGAGCTTGCGGTAGTCGCCTTTTTTATCGGCTGGGATAGCATCTTCGTATTTTTGAAGTTTGGCGGAGATGTATTTAAATCCGGTGAGTGTGTCTACGAGACCGACGCCGTATTTCTCTGCGATGGCGGCTTGAAGCTCCGTGGTAACAAAAGTTTTAATCAGCACGGCACGGCTGCGGTTGGAATCGGTGATGATGCCTTGTTCGAAGAAGGTTTTGGTCCGATACCACGCCATGAGAGAGCCGATTTGGTTGCCGGTGAGAAGTTGCATTTTCCCTTCGTCGTTTCGCACTGCTACGCCCATGCGGTCGCAGTCGGGGTCTGTTCCGATAACGATTTCAGCGCCCACTTTATCAGCCAAATCCATTGCCATGGCAAGGGCTGGTGCGTTTTCTGGGTTGGGGGAAGCGACGGTGGGGAATCGGCCATCTTGCACGTCTTGCTCGGGGACCGTGTGCACTTCAAATCCGAGCTCGGTGAGTAGTGGCACGATGCAGTGACCGCCGGTTCCGTGGATGTTGGTGAAGGCTACTTTGGTTCCTTTGCCGGCACCTTCGAGGAGGTCGGGGCGAAGGAGGAGAGTTTTGGAGTCGTCCATATACTGGCGATCCATTTCTTCTGCGAGAACATGGAGCGTTCCGCGATCCGCTTCGGCAACGGGCTCATAAGATTCGCTGGTGATAGCGTTTACTTCCTCGATCACTCCCGTTGCGTGGGGTTCTACGAGTTGAGCGCCTTGGTTGAAGTAGGCTTTAAACCCGTTGTCGTGGGATGGGTTGTGGCTGGCGGTAAGCACTACACCAGAGTCCGCATTGAGTGCGCGGATGGCGTAAGAAATTTGAGGTGTGGCGCGTGGGCCGTCGAAAAGGTAAACGTCACATCCGAGGTCGGTGCAAACTTTCGCGCAGAATTCTGCGAAGTCGCGGGAGAAATGGCGGGTGTCGTGGCCGAGCACGAAGGATGGCTTGCGGTCCTGTCCCGTTTCTTTCAGGTAACGTTTGAGGTAAATGACCAATCCGCGGATGGCGCGACCGACATTGTAAAAGTTCATGGACGCGGTGCCCACGCATGGGTGTTCAGGGCGTTCGTTGGGGCCGCCAGCGCCTTGTTCGGCCGTGGTGACGATTTTACCGATTGTGCGACCGCGCAGTCCGCCGGTGCCGAATGCGAGCGTTTTGAAAAAGCGGTCGTTGAGTTCGTTCCAAGCTTCTTGCTCAAGAAGTTCGGTGATGGCGGCTTCTGCCACAGGGCTAGTCGTTCCTGCGAGAAGCGCCAAAATATTATCGCGGGAAGACTCAAGCAGTTGGCCTGCAGCTACTGCGTTATCGAGAGAAGATTGAATATCAGACATTTCGACTGGATGATAGTGGAGAAACATGAGATTGCAACCCCCGTCATGAGTCAAAACTTGTCCCTTGCTGTTAAAAAGCGAACTAAATTTCTTGATTCTGGAACCGATGCGATCCGCCTTGTGGATGGGGATGGCGACGGGGTTCCTGGGATTTTTATTGATGCTTATGCTGACCGTTGGGTCGTGGCAACCCGCAGTCGGCACCTTCCCCCCGATGTAAAAGCGTGGCTCGAGAGCGAGGGTGAGCGCGGTCGAAGCGTGTATTGGAAACAACTCGATCAGCACGAAAAAGAAAGCCCTACGCATTTGGCGGGGCCAGAACAGGACGGGGTGTTTTTTGCAAAAGAGAGTGGCGTGCGGTATCGCATCGATTTTCAAGCGGGCTACTCGCAGGGGATTTTTTTAGATCAACGCCTGAACCGCCAGCGGGTGCGGCAGTTTTCTGCACCCGGGAAAACGGTGCTGAACACCTTTGCTTACACGGGTGCGTTTTCCGTGTGCGCCGCGCTTGGGGGAGCGGTCACAACCACGCTGGACCTTTCCCAAGTGTATCTTGATTGGGCCAAAGAGAACTTTAAAGCCAACGATCTCGATCCTGCCGATCATTATTTTTGCAAAGGTGACACCTTTCACTGGTTGAAGCGCTTTGCCAAGCAGGGCCGGACGTTTGACGGAATCATTCTCGATCCACCCACATTTTCGCGCGATGACAAAAAGAAGGTGTTTCGGGTGGAGAAAGACTACCATCGGCTCGTGGCGCTCGCCTTTGACTGTTTAGCACCTGGCGGGTGGATGCTTTGTTGCACCAATTGCCGAAAACTCGATCCTCGCGATTTTGTCAAAATGGTGCGTCGAGGCGCCCCAGGGAGCCAAGTTGTCGCTCAACCCATGCCACCCGAATACACGGGAGAAAATTACCTCAAATCACTCTGGGTGACGAAGGGGTGATTGAAAAATCGTGGAGCTTTTCAGGGAGCTTATTTCTGGGGGAGCGAGCTCCTCTGAAAAAAGATTTCTAATCGTTGGGAGGGGCGAGTCAATGGAACAGCATTTTTGCTGGAACTGTTAGCTTTTGGTTGCTTCCTTTTACTTGTATTTTTAAATGTAGTCCAGCGTCGCCTTTGCGATTAAAAAATTCAATGCGTATTTTATGATAGCCTTGGTCTAAAAATACGCTGTGACTTTTTTCTGT
>CAZOWD010000158.1:0-5097 GCA_964583225.1 uncultured Verrucomicrobiales bacterium
GAGTTTTTTTAGCTGATATTTACAGTTTGCAGGGGAAGGCTTATGCGGGCGATGGTTACGCGGGAGAGCCATCCATGAAAAAATCCCCTCAAAGAGAATGAGGGGAGATTTATCCATTCTGTCGGAAGTAAACAGAGGGCGGGCATTGACGAGATGACTGAATCTCGTGTAGGTTCTCCGCAAGAAGGTGAACTTATATTTAAGTCGCTGAAATTTTTCAAATTAAATTACTTTTACGATGTCAAGTTTAGGATGGGTGAATGATACGGTGGGCGCCTGCATTGCTGCGGGTATTCAGGAGTTTGTCGTGTGTGCTGGTGCGCGAAACCTGGACTTGGTGACTGCTCTTTCGGAGTATGCTCAGTCGGGCGATGCCGGAGAGATTCGAGTTTTTTCGCATTTTGAGGAACGGGCCGCTGGATTTTTTGCGCTGGGACGTTGCATGGAATCGGGTGCTCCTTGTGCTGTGGTGACGACATCGGGCACGGCGGTTGCCGAACTATTGCCAGCTGTGGTGGAGGCTCGGTATCAGAACCGTCCTTTAGTTGTGATTTCAGCGGATCGCCCAAGCCATTTTCGAGGATCGGGGGCCCCGCAGGCGATTGAACAAGTGGGGATTTTTGGTGAAAATGTTGAGAAGTGTGAAGATATAACTTGGAAGGATGAGTTGGTGTTGTTTGAGGGATGGACGGGAAGGGGACCGTGGCATTTGAATATTTGTTTGGAAGAAGATGAGGCTTCCGTGGAGGGAGGTGGAGGTTCGGTTCGTTTATCCAAGGTGCGAGTCGGAGCTATTACGCCTCCAGAGGAAAAATTAAACATGCTTCCAGTGCTTTCGATGCTGAAAGATTCTTGGCGTGGTTTGGTTGTGATGCTTGGAGGATTGGAACCTGAAGACCGTGAGGAGGTATGGCATTTTTTGAAAGACTTAGGTGCTCCTGTGTTGGCCGATAGCACCAGCGGGCTTCGAGAAGCGCTTAATAAATTATCGGTGGCGGATGGAGATCGTTTGTTTCGGGAAACACCGCCAGCGCACGTGTTGCGGATTGGTGAAGTTCCTGTCGGACGTTTTTGGCGGGATTTGGAAGACTTGCCAAACGTGAATGTGGTATCGTTGAGTCGGACTGGATTTTCAGGCCTTTCTCGGGCGAGCGAGGTGATTACGGGAAATATTCCACGGAGCTTGCGGGCTCTGGGGGAAGTTAAAAAAGTGGGAGATGCCAATGATTGGCTCAGGGCGTCTAAACGCCGAAAAGCGCAGATTTCGGAACGGTTGGAAGCTTTTCCTGAAAGTGAACCAGGGATGGTTCGTTTGCTCTCTGTGATGGCTACGATTGGTAAAAGCCTTTATTTGGGAAATAGCTTACCGATTCGTGAGTGGAATGATTTTGCTCAGCGAGATATCCCGTATGAAATCGTGCGTGCGAACCGCGGGGCGAATGGAATTGACGGGCAAATTGCTACTTGGCTTGGCGCGACCTCGGATGAGGAAGATGCTTGGGGGATTTTTGGAGACCTCACCACGTTGTATGACCTTTCTGCTCCGGCGTTGTTATCGCAGGTGGAATGTGCAGGGCGGATGTTGGTGGTGATCAATAATAGTGGAGGTCGGATTTTTAGTCGGCTTCCCAAAGTGCAGGGGATGGCGCCTGAGGTGGCTGATTTAGTGACCAACGAACACGAAATTGGCTTTGAAGCGTGGGCTAAAATGTGGGGGATGAACTACATTCGAGTTGAGGGGATTGAAGATTTTGATTTTGAACCTTCAGAGGTTACGACGGTTGTAGAAGTGATCCCCAATGCGCAACAAACTGAGCGGTTTTTTGATCAAAAATAAGACATGTTAGGATGGGGAATTTGCTCCTAAAACGATTCGATCATTTTTAATGCTTCAGTGAGTTTTTTCTTCGGAGTCGTTTCCGTGAGTCGGGGAAAACGTTTTTTGGAGAGTTTGATGTAGTTGCCGTTGCGGGTGAGCATGAGCTTTTGTTCGCGAATTTCAACGGTGTTGATGCCGGATTGAGCGGCGGCAAGTTTGATGGCAGTTGCGCTGAGGAGGTTGGTGACTGATTCGGGAGGCTTTCCAAACCGATCGATCCAGCGAGCGCGGAGTGCTTTGAGTTCTTTTTGAGAAACGAGTTCCGCGAGTTCTTTGTAGGCTGAAATGCGGAGTCGCGCTTCGGGCATATAAGTGGTGGGGAGGTAAGCTGGTAGGTTTGTTTCTTGGTCTGCTTGCAAGTATTCGCCTTCGTTGAAAATAAGAAAATCGGTGCGGAGCGTGACATCCACTCGTTGAGTGGTTTTGCCGTCGCGCAGTCGGTCGATTGATTGCCGGAGAAGCTGACAATAAAGGTCAAAGCCAACGGCGGCGATGTGCCCTGATTGTTTGGTGCCAAGCAGGTTTCCCGCTCCTCGAATTTCGAGGTCGCGCATAGCGATTTTAAATCCAGACCCGAGGGCTGTGTATTGTTGAATGGCGTTGATGCGTTTTCGTGCATCGCCTTGAACGAGATCGCGGGGAAGAAGGAGCAACGCGTATGCTTGACCGCCAGCACGGCCCACACGGCCACGGAGTTGGTAGAGATCGGCAAGACCAAACCGATCGGCTCGATCAATGATAATCGTGTTGGCGTTGGGGATGTCGATACCGCTTTCAATGATTGTTGTGGCGAGTAAGATGTCGGCATCACCTTCCACAAAGGTGCGCATGACGACTTCGAGTTCGTCTTTTTCCATTTGCCCGTGACCGATAACAATTTTGGCGTCAGGCACGAGGTTTTGAATTTTTTTACCCATCATCTCGATGCTTTGCACGCGGTTGTGAAGGAAAAACACCTGTCCGCCACGTTTGAGTTCGCGTTCGATGGCTTTGCGAATGATTCGCTCATCGTATCCGTGAATGGAGGTATTGATGGGGACTTTTCCTGGAATGGGGGTGTCGATGGTGGACATGTCCCGAGCGCCCATGAGAGAAAGATAAAGCGTGCGCGGGATGGGGGTTGCGGAGAGCGTCAGCACGTCGATGTTGCGGAACATTTCCTTGAACCGCTCTTTGTGTTTTACGCCGAACCTTTGTTCTTCATCCACGATGGCGAGTCCGAGGTCTTTGTAAACGACATCTTTTGAAATGAGTCGGTGGGTGCCGATTACCATATCCACAGATCCGTCGGCGAGCCCTTTGAGTGTTTCTCGGACCTCGCTTGCTTTGCGAAACCGGTTGAGGAGTTCAATTCGGATTGGGTAGTCGCTCATGCGTTCGCGAAATGTGCGCCAGTGTTGTTCGGCGAGCACGGTGGTCGGGCAGAGGAGTGCCGCTTGCTTTCCTCCTGTGATCGCTTTGAATGCGGCGCGGATGGCAACTTCAGTTTTTCCAAACCCGACATCGCCACAGATGAGTCGATCCATGGGTTTGGTGGATTCCATGTCGGCCTTGGTGTCCTCGATGGCATCTCGTTGTCCGGGGGTGATATCGTGGCGAAAAGAGTTTTCAAACTCCCAGACCCAGCGGGAATCTGGAGGGTGCTGGTATCCTTTCCCCGTGTTGCGCTCCGCCTGCATTTGGAGGAGTTTTGCTGCATAATCGAGGATTGATTTTTCCGCGGAACTTCGCGTTTTTGTCCACGTGGCAGATCCGAGACGACTGAGCGGTGGCTCTTTTCCTCCGAGTCCCACGTATTTGGAAAGAAGATGGGAGTGGTCGAGCGGGACGCTGAGCGTCATGCCATCGGCATATTCGATGTGGATTTCTTCGAGTCCATCTTCGTCTCGCTCGATCCCTTGGAAGCGACCAATTCCGTATTCGGCATGCACCACGAGATCATCTTCATTGATTTCTTCCAGAGCGGTTTGGGCTCGGGCGCGTGCTTGTGGATCCGTTTTTTGATGGCGTCGTCGGCTTTGTGGCGTTTGGTATCGGCCAAAAAGTTCAGCGGATGAGAGAAACGTGATTCGGGCCGAGGGAATGGAAAAACCTTGAACGAGATCGCCAAAAATAGGGATAACTGTGTCAGATTTAAAAAAGTTGGGGTCAACGAGTTCCTCAAATCGCTCTCGTTCTCCGCGATTGGCAAAGGTGAGGTAGATCGTGTAGTCGTCTTGTTTCCAATCGGCAATTTGTTGGAAAAAGCGATGGCGGCGGGTTTCGTTGAGTATGAAGTCGCCAGCTTCAAAGGAGCCTAATGGACTTCCTATGCAGGTGGTTGCTGGGCCTTTTTCAGGGCTGTTTTCGGTGATGATTCCATGGAAAAAATCAGGGAGAGTATCACCTGCTGCGAGAAGTCGATCGTTTGGTGCCAGATAGTCCTTAAGCGTCGAGGTGAGCTCCGTTTCCGTTAGCGTGAGTTCGCTTTCTTTCACCCGCCGAATGGAAACTTGGGAATCGATATCAAACTCTCGGAGCGAGTCGATTTCTGTGTCGAAAAATTCGATGCGAAGCGGGTTGCTGGCGTGCCATGAATGCACATCCATGATTCCGCCACGCCGAGCGATTTGTCCGTGCCCGTGGACTTGGGTGACGCGTTCGTATCCGCTGGCTATGAGTTGTTTTTCTAATGTGTCAGGGTCGATTTCTTCGCCAATGCGAAGTTTGATGGATGCGTCTTTGAGTGATTGTGGGGAGGGGGTCGGATCAGAAAGGCTCTCGGGACCGAGTATGACTATTTGTGGAGAACCAGAGGGTGCGGGCGGGTGGCTTAGCGTGTTCATCACGGCAAGTCGGCCTGCGATGGTTTCTGGAGCAGCGATGATTTCTTCGTCTCCTGTGGATTCAGGGAGACTTGGAAGGATGAGCGGGTCTTTGTTCCAAATGGAAAGTTCGCTAGCTAAGCGATCGCGCACGCGCGGGTTGGGGTGAGTCAGCCAAAGTCGAGCAGGAGTTTTTGAAGAAAGTTTTGTGTCGTTTGTGAGAGCGTGGCTGGCGAGTGCTGCCAGAAATGCCAATGCCGACGCGTCCACTTCGTCAAAAACGAGAGGAGTTTTGGAGAGAGGAGTTTTGGATTTTCCTGAAACGAGTGCGTCTAACCGATCTTTGAATGGTGGGGCGTCTCGGGTTTGGGCGAGACTGAGGTTGGTGGTTGGTCGGTTGTTGGGCACGGGGAA
>CAZOWD010000159.1:0-1686 GCA_964583225.1 uncultured Verrucomicrobiales bacterium
AACTCGCCCGCGAGCAAAAATTACACATGGGGCTCGATGTCGCCTTTAGCGAGGGCGATTCCGCCATTTATGTCGTGTTTGGCAGCGCATGGATACGCCCTTAGGTCCACCCTTATCTGGCTTCGTCAGAGAATGTGCCACGGCGAATGTGTGCCATAGCGAATGACTACCGCCTTCTCCAGCTTCGGCGGCGTGGTGAACGAGCTGATGCTGTGGAGTTGGTGGAATCCGAATCTGAAGATCTGGTCTGCTGAGTTTTTTTTGTCTTGGTGCGCTGAGTTTGTTTTCCTCTGCCTGGGCGAGGACGGCGTGGTCCTTGGGCGAGGCGGGCTGCTTTTTTGCGAGCATCTGCGGCTTGCATAACCTCTTTGGCTGTTGGCGGGCGTTTCGTCCAGAGCTCTGGCTCAAATCCTTCGACATCAGTGATCGGAATGCTCATGCGAATGAGACGCTCGATTCCGTTGAGGAACGGTCGCTCATCGTTGCAAATGAGAGAAATGGCTTCGCCTTCTTTGCCTGCCCGACCTGTTCGGCCAATACGGTGCACGTAGTCCTCTGGGATGTTGGGGAGTTCAAAGTTGATGACGTGGGGGAGTTGGGCGATGTCGATTCCGCGAGCCGCGATGTCTGTCGCGACGAGGACGCGGACCTTGCCGGTTTTAAATCCTTCAAGCGCTTTGGTGCGGGCTCCTTGCCCTTTGTTGCCGTGGATGGCGCTGGCATTGATGCCCGACTGAATAAGTTTTTTGGTCAGTTTATTGGCTCCGTGTTTTGTGCGGGTGAAAATGAGGACTTGTTCCCAGTTTCCATCTTTGATGAGTTTGATGACAATGTTGGATTTGGAACTTGAGTCACATCGGTAGGCGCGTTGGGCGACCGTTTCCGCTGTGGTGTTTTCTGGACTGACCTCGATAGTGACTGGGTTGACGAGCAACTCGCGGGTCATGTTTCGGATTTCTTTTGAAAACGTGGCGGAGAAGAGAAGGTTTTGGCGTTTTTTGGGGAGGAGTTTGATGACTTTGCGGATGTCGTTGATAAATCCCATGTCGAGCATGCGGTCGGCTTCATCTAGAACGAGTATTTCTACTTGGCTGAGATCGCAGGCGTTCTGGCTGCAGAGATCGAGGAGCCGCCCTGGAGTCGCTACGAGAATATCAATGCCATCTCGAAGTTTTTGCATTTGTGGACCGATTTTCACACCGCCAAAAACAACCAAGCTGCGGAGTTGGAGGTATTTCCCGTAGGTGTCGATGCTTTCTTGCACCTGAGCGGCAAGTTCACGGGTCGGCGTGAGGATTAGTGCGCGGATTGGGCGACCGTTACGCCCTTTTCTTTGAGGTCCCTTTGGGGTTGATTCCGTAAGGATCTGCATCATTGGGAGGGTGAATCCTGCAGTTTTGCCTGTGCCGGTTTGAGCGGCAGCGAGCATGTCCTTGCGGTCGAGCACGGCGGGAATGGCGCGCGCTTGAATGGGTGATGGAATGTCGTATCCTTTATCTGATACAGCTTGGAGGAGGTTTTCGGAAAGGCCGAGGTCGGCAAAAGTGGTCATAAAAAATGAAAATAAATAAGAAAGGGGGCTGAAATTTTTTAGCAACGCTGACAACGCAGCGGCAGATTCTCCCCGTGAAGAGTGGAGAGCGTTACTGAGAAAGTTCAAAAGAGCAATAACTAATTGATTTTGAA
>CAZOWD010000159.1:1786-5061 GCA_964583225.1 uncultured Verrucomicrobiales bacterium
GGGTGTGAGGGCTTTAGGCTTGCCAGTTTTGAGGGGAGAGGGTAAGTCTCAGCCTCTCGCTAGGACTTGCGTGGACTTTTGAATGTTTTTTGAGTTCATCGTCGGTTCTGGCTCGTCTTTTAATCTACCTAGATTCAATTATGAAATTGGCAAGTCTGTTGACGTCCGATCAAATTATTCTCGACCTTAAAGCCGAGGTTTGCGCGGATGCTATTGATCAAATTTTGGATCATCTTATTGAAAAAAAATACCTTCCTGCGGAGATGCGCGATGAGATTGCACAGGCGTTACGCGAGCGGGAGGAGCAGATTAGCACTGGGATAGGAAGTGGCGTGGCGATTCCTCATGCATTTTCTGAATCGTTGGACCATGTGGTGACGGCATTTGCTCGATCCGAAGAGGGGGTTGATTTTGAGTCGATCGATAACGCGCCAGTGAACTTTATCATTTTGTTTATTGTGCCCAAAAAGGACTACAGCATGCACCTTCAAACATTGGCAGCGATTGCGAAGATGTTTAATAATTGTGAGGTGCGTCAGCAGTTGAAAGAGGCTCAAACCGCTGATGAGATTTTGGAGATTTTGGCTTCTAGACCGTCGCGAACTCATTGCGAAAGATGAAAATTACGCCGCATGATGGCGGTTGTTTAACAGATTTATATTATATTTTACCATGATGATTGAAAAACTTGAGCAAGCTTTAAGTGCAGCGTTAAAAACTGTGGATGTGGAATGGCCTGAGGGTTATGAGGTGAAGGTTGGGGCGTCGTCAGATCTTCGATTTGGCGATTATCAGAGCAATGCTGCGATGGTGTTGGCGAAGCGGATGCGGACGAATCCTCGCGAGTTGGCAACAAAGGTTGTAGATGCTTTGGAATTAGATGATTTGGCGGAATGCACGATTGCGGGGCCTGGGTTTATCAATTTTAAAATTAAAAATGAGGCGTGGAGTCGGGCTGTGAGCAATCTTTCTACGGACGAGCGCCTTGGGGTTGCTGAGGCGAGTCCCAAGCAAACAATCGTAATTGATTTTTCAGCTCCGAACGTGGCTAAACCCATGCACGTGGGACACATTCGTTCGACGATTATTGGTGAGAGTTTGTCTCGGATCGCTCGGTTCTTAGGTCACAACGTGATTAAAGATAACCACATTGGCGACTGGGGAACTCAGTTTGGCATGATTATTTACGGGTGGAAAACGCTGCTTAACGAGGAGGATTTGGCGAAAGATCCTGTGGTTGAGCTTTTGCGGATTTATCGCGCAGTGAATAATTTATGTGGTGAAGATGAATCAATCCGCGAGACGTGTAAGCAGGAGTTGGTGAAACTTCAGGCGGGCGATGAGGAAAATCTCAAAATTTGGGAGCGTTGTGTGGAATTGTCCAAGCAGGGGCTTCAGGGGATTTATGACCGCTTAGATGTTAGTTTTGACTACTGGTATGGTGAAAGTTTTTATAACGACCGCTTGGCGCCATTGGTTGATGATATGATTGCCAAAGGCGTCGCTCGCGAGAGTGAGGGGGCGATTTGTGTCTTTTTTGACGATGTTCCCAAATTGGCAGATAAGCCTATGATTGTTCGGAAGGCGGATGGAGGTTTTCTTTATGCTACAACCGATTTGGCAACGATTGATTTTCGTGTGGAAAATTGGAATGCGGACCAGATTTTGTATGTGGTGGGCGCTCCCCAGCAGTTGCATTTTCAGCAGATTTTTGAGGCGACTCGGATGCGTGGCTTGAACCCAAGCATGCACCACGTTGCGTTTGGTTCTATTTTGGGAGAAGACCGCAAGTTGATGAAAACTCGCAGTGGCGACAACGTTCAACTCGTGGATGTGCTTGACGAAGCTGTCGAGCGCGCCGCCAAGGCGATCGAGGAGAAAAATCCAACGATGCCAGAAGATGAAAAGGCTAAAGTGGCATCCATCGTTGGCTTAGGAGCCGTGAAGTTTGCGGAGCTTTCTCAGCATCGGATGACCGATTACGTGTTTAACTGGGATAGGATGTTAGCTTTGACGGGGGATACTGCGCCGTATTTGCAATATAGCTGTGTGCGTGTTCGTTCCATTTTCCGTAAGTTGGAAGAAGGCGTGACGTTGGATCGTGAGAACCTCCAGATTGAGGCAGATGCCGAGGTGCATTTGGCACGGATGTTGGTTCGTTTTGGCGAGGTTGTTCCCACTTTGTTGGAAGATTTTCGTCCTAATTTATTGGCGAATTACCTGTTGGAGTTGGCTCGCGCCTTCCACTCGTTTTTTGAGGCCTGCCCAGTGTTGAAATCGGAAGGTGTGACGCAGAATACGCGACTTGTCCTCTGCGATGTTACGCTTCAGGTTTTGGAGAAAGGTTTAGGTCTTCTCGGAGTCGAGGTTCCTGAGCGGATGTAGTTTTTGCAGGGGATTGTAAATGAATCCATCAACAGACTCTTGGATTGCCGCAGATAAAGCGCATTGTTGGCATCCGTTTACCCGCCAAGAGGATTGGGTAAATGGCGAGCCACTGGTGCTGACAGAGGCTCAGGGAGTTTGGCTGACGGATTCAGAGGGGCGTCGGTATATCGACGGGAATTCCTCGATTTGGACCAATATCCACGGGCACGCTCACCCAGTCATTAACGCGGCGATAAAAGAGCAGATAGACCGAGTTTCACACACGAGTTACTTGGGGTTTGCTAACCCGAGGGCGAGTGAGTTGGCGGCACGCTTGTGCGCGTTTTTTCCTGAAAATTCGCTGGAGCGCGTGTTTTTCTCCGATGATGGATCGACGGCGGTTGAGTGTGCTGTAAAAATGGAAATTCAGTTCCGTTTGCAGTCGGGGGTGGACGGAGACGCTGAGCGAACCGAGTTTATCGCATTTGATCAGGCGTATCATGGCGATACGATGGGGGCCGCTTCGCTGGGTGGAGTGAGTTCGTTTTTTGAGCGGTTCCGTAAGTTTGGTTTTCCGGTGACACACGTGCGTGGTTTGGATGATTTGAAGGCATTAAGCGCTGAACAAATCCAAAAAACAGCGGCGGTGGTCATTGAGCCGTTAGTGCAGGGGGTTAATGAAATTCACGTGTGGCCCGATGGTATGCTTGCGGAGCTTCGGGCGTGGTGTGACCAGCATGGAGTTCATTTGATTTTGGATGAAGTGATGACTGGATTTGGTCGGACGGGCACGATGTTTGCCTGTCAGCGCGAGCAAGTGATTCCTGATTTTTTATGTGTAGCTAAGGGGATTACGGGAGGGTATTTACCGCTAGCGGCTACGCTGGTAACGGCTCAGATTTATAATG
>CAZOWD010000160.1:0-5046 GCA_964583225.1 uncultured Verrucomicrobiales bacterium
AGATCACTCTGGAAATTCTCCAGGAAGCTTTTTGAGTTCTTTGCGAAGCTCGGCGCGCATTTCTTCGAATTTTTGTTTAAACTCAGGATCTTTAGCGAGGTTCTTTTGCTCGTGTGGATCTTTTGAGATGTTGTAGAGTTGGTTTGGATCGTAGTAGCCAGGGTAATGTTTGACTCCGGTGGACATGCTTTCGGCATGACCGCCTCCAGGGATTGCAGTGAGGTGACTGAATCCAGCAGATGGATCTTCGGTAACGATCTCCATGTGCTTGCGGATTCGGTTGGCGTTCCAGTCGTGGAGCAATTTTTTACGCTCTTCTAAGGACATATTGGCAACTTTTTTCGGGTAGCGGATTTCCATGTATTTCCATGGTCCTTTTAAGATGCCCCGACCATATCCCAGCTCAAAGTAGAGGATGCGACCTGGGTCTTGTTTTTTCCCGTTGAGGTAGGGGAGGAAACTTTGTCCGTCAAAGGCGTTTTTGGGGTAAGTTGTTTGAGCAAAGTCGAGCATGGTGGGGGCGAAGTCGATGCTGCTGACGAGCGCATCGCATTGATGCCCTACGGGGAATCCTTCTTTGCGCCAAACAATGCTAGGCGTGTGCGTGCCTCCTTCGTAGACCGTGCCTTTGGACTCCATCCACTGATCGTTGAAAAAGAAGATGATAGTGTTGTCGAGTTCTCCAATTTTTTTGAGTTCGTCAACCAATGCGCCAAGAGCGTCATCTACCCAGAGCATGTTGCAGGCGTCGTCGGTGACTTTCAGACCAGCTGCTTTGATGCGCTCGGGGATGGTTTTGCGAGCGGGTTGGACGTTGATTGGTTTGTCGAGATAGCCGACCGCTGAAATGAGTGGGTTGGCATTCCACGCTCTTTTTGCCTCTGTTGGGCCATGCGGAAGCGTTGTGGCAAAGTAGAGGAACATGGGTTTGCCGGTTTTATGGTATTTCTCCAGAAAGTTAATGCCACCTTCGGTAATCCAGTCCATATTGTGAACGGCAACTTCGTAAAGCCCCAAGAAGTCGGGGTTGTTGTGGTAAACTCGATCAGCGTAGTCGAAGCCACACTCGCGAATGCTTTTGCAGACGATTTCGTGGTTTTTCTTCAGCATCGCTTCGTTGGCGGGGAGTTTGGCGCTGCCGTCGTAATTTTTTGGTTTTTTGAGTCCTGTGGCTTCAATGACGTGGTTTTTCCCGACAAATCCCGTGACGTAACCCGCTTTTTTGAGGTATTTAGCGATGTTGGGATCTGATTTTTGGAGGTGGGTGTTAAATTCGACGTAAGTTTGGTTGTCGTTCTTTTTGGTGGTTTGAAGGAACCATGGGTTGGTCGCTTGGCTGGGGTAACGACCCGTGAGCACGCTGTATCGGCTAGGCGTGCAGAGTGGAGAAACCGTGTATTGGTTGATCATTACGGTTCCTTCTTTGGCGAGGCGTTCGATGTTTGGGGTAAGAACGCGGCGCTGTTTTACTTCGCGGTGGGTTCCTTGAAGAAAATTAAAGTGGTGAGGCAACATATCATCGACGATAAAGAAGATGATGTTCGGTTTTTTGGCTGTTTTTTTTGTATTGGTCTCAGCAGCAGAAGCTACGCAGTTGAAGGCGAGCCATGACGCTAGAGCGACAATGAGAAATTTGGATGTTTTCATGGGATGGACTTTTGTTTTGAAGTGGAGAGAACCCGAATTAAAGGTTTTTATTCAAAATGAACGAACTCTCCAATATTTAGAATATTGATTAGGTGAAGCGGCGCGTTTTGTCCACCATTAAACTACCCCCTTAGGATGTGAAAAAGGGAACGGGTGCCAGAAGTCGGGGATTTTAGTGCGAGGGGATTACGCTAATCCGTCCTTGCGTGCTTGTTTCCAGTAGGCGTATTCGGACCGGTTAAAGTCGATGTATTCTGGTGAGAGATCGCTTGAGTAAACCTTGTATTTTGCTTTGCCCAAATTGAGGTTGATCGTGATTTTGAACTGATCTTTGGCGACAATATTGCGTAGCGTGCTCATCGCTGTTTTGGCTTGGAGTCCTCCGAGGCAGGCAGCTTTTCCATTGATGTGGATGTCGATGAGTTCTTCCCGAACCATAGCGCGGGAATAGCCGACGGCGTGGATGATGCGTCCCCAGTTTGGGTCGTTTCCGTTCCAAGAGCTTTTGACGAGAGCTGAGTTTGCAACCGCTTCGGCCACTTTTTGCGCGTCGTTGTGGGTGCGGGCGCCGAGCACTTCAACGGTGACAAATTTGGTGACTCGCTCGCCGTCGCGCACGAGAGCTTTGGCGAGTTCCAGCATGATGTATTGGATGGCTGAGCGGAGTAGCGTAAACTCTTTGCTGTTGCTTTTGATTTTGGGCATTCCGCTTTGTCCATTCGCGAGCACGAGCACCGTATCGTTTGTGCTCATGTCGCCATCGATTGTGATCCGGTTAAAGGAGGATTCTACCCCCTGAAGAACACTTTTTTGAAGGTCGATTTTACTGATGTTGGCATCGGTTGTGATGAAGCAAAGCATGGTTGCCATGTTGGGGCAGATCATTCCTGCTCCTTTTGCGCAGGCTCCAATTCGCACCTTGTGATCGCCAATTTTGAGTGAAATCGCGATTTCTTTTTTGCAGGTGTCGCTTGTCATAATGGCGCGTGCCACATCGTCCCCTTTGTTGTCGGCGAGACCAGCAACGAGCTCGGGAAGTTTGGGCTCAATGCGTTTCATGGGCATGGGAAGTCCGATGACGCCTGTTGAGCAAACGGCGATTTGGCGCTGTCGGAGCCCCAGTTCTTTGGCGACGATACGGGCGGTTTTGCGTGTGTCGGCAATACCCGCTACGCCCGTGCAGGCGTTGGCATTGCCACTGTTTGCGAGAATCGCCTGAATGTCATCGGCCTTGAGGTAGGCTTGAGTGACTTTGACGGGAGCCGCTTTGATTCGGTTGGTGGTGAATGTGCCAGCAGCGGTGCATGGATGGGTTGAATAGATCAATGCCAAGTCGAGCCGCGGATCGTCTGGGTTTTTAATGCCAGCGCTGACAGCACAAGCTTTGAATCCTTTGGGAGCGCAGACGCCTCCTTTGATTTTGGTGATTGCGGCTTTAATTTCCATGACGAAAGAAAAGAATGGCTAAAAATTAAAAGTTTTGCAAGCCAGCAGTTTCAGGGAGCCCGCAGATGATGTTGAAGTTTTGAACCGCTTGGCCAGCGGCTCCTTTTCCGAGGTTGTCGATGGCGCTGAGTAGGATGACGCGCCCCGTTCGAGGGTCGTATTGCCACCCAATGTCGATGAAGTTGGTTCCCGTGACGTTTTTGGTGTCGGGGCATCCGCCTTGACCGAGGAGGCGGACAAAATAATCGTCGCCATAGGCATTTTCTAAAGCGGTTTGAACGGCATCGGGGGAGCCGATGAGTTTGGCGCTGGTGGTGGTGTGGATCCCGTTAAATGTGGGAACGAGATGCGGTGTAAACGAGAGGATAACTTTTTCACCAGCAGCTTTGCTGAGTTCTTGTTCGATCTCGGAGAGGTGGCGGTGTTTGGGTAACCCGTAAGCGCGGACGCTTTCGTTGCATTCACAGAAAATGAGAGACATGTCGGCTTTGCGTCCCGCTCCGCTTACGCCTGACATGGAGCAGGTTACGATGGTGGAGTGGTCGATGAGTCCCTCCTTCAGAAGAGGAATAAGTGGAAGGTTGATGCTGGTGGGGTAACATCCAGGTGCCGCGATGAGGCGAGAGTTTGGGATGAGGTCGCGATGAACTTCTGGAAGCGCGTAAATGGCTTCTTTGAGTAGCTCGGGTGCTGGGTGGTCGGCTCCGTAAAACTCTTTGTAAACTTCAGGGTCTTCAAGACGGAAATCCGCACTGAGATCCACGATGCGGAGTCCTTTTTCTAAAAGGCTAGATGCGTATCCTGCCGCCACTCCATGCGGGAGGGCTAAAAAGGCAACCTCTGCTCCAGTCGCAGCTACGGCATCGGCGTCAGGATCGATAAATGTGAGGTCGGCAGCGGCAGCACCTTTGAAACGTGGAAAAAGTTCGTCGAGTCGGCGACCTGCATATTTCCGCGAAGTTACACCGACGAGATCGGCGTTTGGATGGGCGAAAATGAGGCGGAGAAGCTCAAGGCCAGCATAACCACTGGCTCCGATAACGGCAATTTTAACACGTTTCATGGGACGCAGGGAATGCCATAGGATCTATGAAGTTTCAAGTTTCAAGTTTCGCCGTCTTCGGAGAAATTATTTTTTAAATGAACTACAAATCTTTTCTTGCCAAGGTTGGGGAGTTGCGCTTTATTGCGCCCGCCTATTCGTAGGCGCACTGAGGTCACCTTTTGAAGAGGATTTTTTCTAGGGGATTTTGCGGTGCAAAAAATAAATTACCGGGACTTGGCGCAGTTTGGTAGCGCGCTTCGCTGGGGGTGAAGAGGTCGCAGGTTCGAATCCTGTAGTCCCGACCATTTTAAAAAGGCTCAGAGTTCGCTCTGAGTCGTTTGTTTTATAGGGTTTGGGGGATTGAAGATGTTGAAATGTTAGATATGGGATTGTTTAATCTTAAGTTGGATTCCGTAACCTATCCAATTTTTCTAGACTAGCTCGCTCATCCAAGCATCGTTAAAAAAAAGAGATATCTTCGAATGGGTTTTCAGGGTCAGGATCATCAGGGGGAGAATCTTCAGTTTTTGAGGAAGGGGGAGTGGGTTCGCTGGGAGGTTGTTTGTTATGCAAAGGTGGAGCCATTTCTGCGGTGAGGGTTTGGGTGAGGACTTCTTCAAAAAAAACGCATACCTAAGAGGTTTTTATGGGCGTAACTCACTTGTTCGGTGGCAAGTTTACGGAAGAGTCCTTGGCATGGAAGAGGTAGAGCCTCGGTAAACTTGGGGATGAGGTCGAGGTAATCTTGCTTATTCATCGGTTCCATGACGATGACTTTTGTGGAGAACCGCTTGAGGAGTTCGGGGGGGGGGATCGATGCTTTGAGGTCATCGTGAGTTGATTCAAGTGGTTTAAAGCGGATATGGGGACAGCAAATAGATGATGTTCAATATGAATACGAAGGTGAA
>CAZOWD010000161.1:0-5011 GCA_964583225.1 uncultured Verrucomicrobiales bacterium
AAGCCATTGGCTCCTGAACTTAAAGCATTCCTCAAATACGAGGAACCCAAAGAAAAGAAATAGAGCTGATTGCTAAATCATTTTGTAAGGAGGACGGAGCGCGATTGCTTTAGTCCTCCTTTTTTTGGGCGAATACAAAATCAGGGCGCAAAAAAACGGAAGGCCAACTGGGACCTTCCGTTGATTAGAATATTTGAACTCTGTGAGTTAGCTGATCGCTGGAAGAGATGCAGCGGCGACTGCTTGGCCGTGACGCTTCATCTTTTCATCGGGCTGGGTGATGGTGATTTTTTCGGCGAGTTCAGGGAACTCAGCGTCAAGCACCTCTTTAGCAGCATCGATC
Organism: uncultured Verrucomicrobiales bacterium; assembly: GCA_964583225.1. GTDB lineage: Bacteria > Verrucomicrobiota > Verrucomicrobiia > Verrucomicrobiales > Akkermansiaceae > Oceaniferula. The sequence goes on from CAZOWD010000161.1 coordinate 344, forward strand.
ATGATTTGACCTCCAGGACCTGTTGTTACGCGACCCATGATGATGAGTGTGCCGATGTCGTAGAAGTCAGCGTAGTGGGCGATGGAGTAGCCAAAGCAGGTTCCAATCGTTTGGTAGATTTTAGCTGCTTTTTCATCACCTTCAGCCATGGCTTCTTGCACTTTGATGAGTTGCTCAGGGAAGGGCATATCTCCAAAGTCAAATCCAGCAGCGGGGGCAAGACGTGCAACGCCTTGCTGGCAGAAGAATTGAACACCACAGCCTTCATCACCCGACCATTCGTCAACGGGACCGTTTTCACGGTAATCCACTGGAGCAAATGCGAGTTCGTTGATTTGGGTGGTTACGTTTCCTTGAGGATCTACATAGCCGACAGCTTCGGAGGTTCCCATTGCCACTCCGAGCACGGAGTTGGTGTTCAGTGACATGGATCCAGCGAGGGCTGTAACTTCACCATCGTTGATCACATCGAATGGAATACCTGGGAATTCTTTTTCAGAAATGGTTTTGAAAATAGGGCGAACTACCTTGTCAAATACCTCAGGGTCTTTGATGCCACGGAAAAGCGAAGCAATACGAACTTCGTTGTTGATGTAAACTCCTGCAGAGGAGCCACCAATGGCATCCACGCGTGGAAGGTGCTCTGCTGCGAGCTTGAGCGAGTGAACAATCCCGTCGTATTGATAGCTAGGATCTTCTTGGAAGTAGGGATCCCAAGGAACTTCTTCAGAAAAGACGACCTTGCCATCGATGAGTGCTGCGCATTTGCGGTCGGAACCTCCGAGGTCAAAGCCGATGCGGCATCCTTCAAGGTGACGTCCGAGTGGTGCAACTGGGCTGTTTTCGGCAGGGATTTCTTCAATCGTCGTTGCGATAACGTTGATGGGTTCACCAAACATTCCTTTTCCTACGATGTCCCAGTCAAATTTGCGGGCTCCTGTTTCAGAGTAAATGTCCGCAAGTGCTGCTGCGATGGCGTCGTTTCCAGCAATGTAAATACGGCTTCCGCCCTGTCCCCAGAGCATAAATTTGATGAGGCGTTCTACATATTTGATGTTGAGCGCGATGTTTTCTCCTTCGTGAGCCAGAACGCGAACTGATTTACGAAAAACGGTTCCGTCAACTCGGCCAAGAGCGATTTCAACATCGTGGGCGCCTGGGTCATTAGCCACTTTGGCTTCGAATGCCCGGTTCCAAAGAACGGCTGGGACAAATCCAGGGTCGAGGACTGGTGTGATTTTTGCTTCGGTTTTAATCATAAATAGAATGCGATACGATCGCTGAAGACGTATGTATATAGCCGAAAGAAGGAGAAAAGGCAATTTGTAAAGAACAGAGAATAGGCGCATGTTTGGGCAAATTGACCCGCTTTGATGTCAGCTGTTTCTGTGTGTCATCTTACAAAAAACTAGTTGCAACTGTGTCTCAATTGGGTTTTATTGTGTGTGGAGATGATAGCAAATACGTCAGATGACCAACATGGATGCACACAAATTCCCTTGAATGAGGCGAAGTTGGGGTGCCCTTTGCGTATTTTGCAACTCAAGGGTGGGCAGTGCCGTCGTCTCCGGGAGATGGGATTTTGCGAAGAGTTAAAAATTTGCAAATTATCCAACGGGCGAAACATGATTTGTTCGATGTGTGGGACTCGCCTTGCGCTCAGTAAAAAATTGGCAGAGCAGATCATGGTAGAGGAAAATGAGAGAACTGATTAGCGCGTTTGTTTTTGAAAGTGCGATTACAGGGATCAGTGGGAAATAACGTTAGATTAAGAAAATGGAAACAATCGCTCTTGTAGGGAATCCGAATAGTGGAAAGACCACTTTGTTTAATGCGCTGACTGGTTCAAATCAGCGGACGGGAAATTATCCTGGAGTGACTGTAACCCGCGAGTCGGGCACATTGCGCACGCCGCATGGGAATAAATATGAACTTTTGGATTTGCCTGGGTGTTATTCTCTAGACCCGCAGGCTCCTGATGAAAAGATAACGCATGATGTTCTTTTGGGACTTCAAGAAGGGGAGAGTCAACCGTCGGCAGTTGTTTGCGTGGTTGATGCTTCAAACCTAGAGCGTCACTTGTATTTAGTGCTTCAAATTATTGAGTTAGGGTTGCCAGTTATCGTGGCCCTCAACAAGGTTGATTTGGCGGAAAGCTTGGGCGTTCGCATCAATGTGGACTTGCTTTCGGAGGAGTTAGGCCTTCCCGTGGTTCCTTGTCAGGCGAACGGAGGAAAGGGAGTTTTGGAGCTAAAACACGCAATTCGTCAGCCTTTCCCACGGCCTGCCAATAAAGTGAATGAAGGTGAGGTTTCTCTTTCTGAAATCATTCAATCAGAATCAGCCTCGCGCGCGCGCACGGCGAGGGTGCAAGCTATCTGCCGCTTGGCGGCCCGACGCCAAGATCTTGGTGAGCTTACGATGAGCGATAAAGTGGATCAAATTTTACTTCATCCAGTGATTGGTTGGGGGATTTTTGCCTCTTTGATGCTGCTTATTTTTTATACCATTTTTAGTTTGGCGGATTATCCTATGGGGTGGATTGAATCGGGGATTGATGTGCTCAAACAGAGTGTGGCAGGAGTGATGTCGGATGGGGATGTGAAAGATTTGGTTTTGGATGGTGTGATTGATGGCGTGGGTAGCGTGGTTATTTTTCTGCCTCAGATTTTATTGCTGATGTTTTTTATCGGGATGATGGAAAGCACTGGGTATATGGCACGAGCCGCGCTTCTCATGGATTATATTATGAGTAAATTCGGTTTGAGCGGTCGGGCGTTTATGCCGTTGATGAGTTCTTATGCCTGTGCGATTCCTGGTATTATGGCAACTCGGAACATGGATAGCGCGAAGCAGCGGTTGTTGACCATTTTGATTGCCCCTTGGATGAGTTGTTCAGCCCGTTTGCCCGTTTATTCTCTCTTAATTGGGATGTTGCTTGCTGGTTATGGAGCTTGGGTGCAGGCTGCCGTGCTTGCGGGGCTTTATTTTTTAGGAACTGCCTCGGCGTTGCTGGCGGCTTGGTTGCTTTCTCCTAGAATTAAAGGGGAATTTGAGCCAACGCATTTTCTGATGGAATTGCCACCTTACACGATGCCAGATTTTTCTTATATCGGACGTCATTTGCTGGAGCGAGGATGGGCATTTTTGAAGAATGCGGGAACTTTGATTTTGGGGATTTGTATTCTTTTGTGGGCGTTAAAAACGTATCCCAAACCAGCGGAGGGGACACCCGCGGCCGATAGTCCGGCTTTAGCTCTCGAGCAGAGTTATATGGGGAAAATTGGTCACGCAATCGAACCTGTCGTGCGCCCCTTGGGTTATGATTGGCGCACAGGCACGGCGCTTATTGCCGCCTTTGCCGCACGGGAGGTGTTTAACTCAAACTTGGCTATTTCTTACTCGGTGTCAGAGGGGGATGATCAGGATGCTTTTTTGGATAATTTGCGTTCGAAATTAGCTTTGGCGACGTGGCCCGATGGACGTAAAATTTACACGCCAGTCACAACGATGAGTCTGTTGGTTTTCTTTGTTTACGCTCTGCAGTGTATTCCAACGACTGTGGTGGTTCGTCGAGAAACTGGTTCATGGAAATGGGCGGCAGGTCAATGGGTGGGCATGATTTCTGTCGCTTGGTTGGCTGCCTTTGCCGTTTTTCAAATAGGCTCGTTGGTAATTGGGAGTTAATGATCCAACGGCTTGTTCCGCTTTTTTGTTTAAGGCCTATGGTTCCAGTATAAAACGCTTCGGCTTTCTCGATCAATACCGACCATCACACGATTACCTTTATACCACTTGTAGCGACTGAGGTCTGTTGGGGCCTTGGGAATGTCTGAAATCCAATCGAGTTTGGGATTTGATGCTGCGCTGAGTCCATCGATCCACTGATCAATCTCTTCTGCAGGAACGATGGCAAAGATACGCACGTTCCACTCAGTCGGGCTAGACACCATCCCGTAGCCCCCATCAATATACGAAAGGTTGAAATGAAGATCGTCGTAGCTTCGGCGAAATTTTACGTAGCGCTCTAAAAACTCTTGTTTCTCTGCAAGCGTCGTGAACTTGTTGCTCGCGGTGTCCGTCGTCTTTCCTTTTCCGCAAGCGGATAAGAGCATCGTTAACGCCAGAGCGAATAGAGCGAGTGGTTTCATTTTTTAGTCCTTAGATTGGCTCCGATTTTTAGAATGTTCAGACTTATATGCCTCAAAATCAAACTCTTTCTTTTTGGGTCTTATAATCAACCATAACGCCCAGCCCAGCGGGAAAAATAAAACCACAAGAATGACAGAAACAATCTTCGACGCACCTCGCGCTTCAGCATCTTCACGTGCCCAACGAACCGCGAAAGTAACAAGCAACACCAGAATGGCATACAGTATAATAATAAAAACGATACTTGTTACGCCATCAGTAAATGGGGTGCGAGGGATCCAATCGGCTAGCATTTTCATGATTCGTGAACGTCGAGTCACGCAACATCCCTGAGCGGAAGTGCGCGTTGGCAAAAAGTTTGATGTTTTAAATTAAAGAGAATCACCCTTATGGGGCGACTCAAGGACTCGGCGCGGACTGTTGTTTAGCGTTTAGCTTTGAGATTGTCACTCGGAGCGGATTCGAAAAAGACCACTTGCTGCCAGAATATTTTACGGATCCAGTTAGTGTTGCTCT
>CAZOWD010000162.1:0-4903 GCA_964583225.1 uncultured Verrucomicrobiales bacterium
CCAGAACCGAACCAGGTCTCAAAAAAAGCCCCAACTCATGATTCTCACCGCCATCAATAGTCGTGACGCTTGATCCATCAGTTTCAAAAACCAAAACCCCTGTTACATCTTCCCCCCCTTAGTGTCACCAACAACATACACCCCATGAACAGACGAAGATGCTCTTGGTTCATAACGAACCCATCCATTGTTTACTTGAAGAGTTCCACCTTTCATATCAAAAGTTCCACCTGATTCCACGGTCATATGACCAGACCCTCCCTCGTAACCTAGAAAAATAGTCGTTCCTTCTGTCGTCGTAGATAGCCCAGCACCCTCATGGATAACAACTTCTCCATAAGATCCACCACCATCTCCCACTTTAAGATCGCCTGCTCCAATAGTTAACACGCCAGCGTCGATATGAAGATATCCTCTACTTTGCGAACCTCCTTGTCCTACTATAAGCGATGCAGAATGGTCTACTCCGAGTTTTGCTGTTTTTTCCCCATTAATAGTTCCTATGTTCGTATCCGTTGGAACGCCATTATCCCAATTCCCAGAATTAAGAAAATCGGAATCTCCCGAGTTATTTGTAAATGAAGTAGCAGCAAATACTGAACCGCTGGTGAGTGCTCCAAGAGCAACAACGCTTAATAATGTTCTCATAATCTTTTATGTTAGTAACTTAAATAGAAAGGAGGGAGAAACAGGCCAATCAAAGAAATCAGTCGCGCTCAGTCGTTTCTGGCGCGAAACTCCTCCCATTTCCCATAAAAGCAAACTTTTTCCCAAAAAATCAAAAATAAAACGTTCCATTCAATCCCCTCTAACCACTCATATTCCAGCCCAAATTTTTGAACCTTATTTTTAAAATCCTCAATCTCTCTAAATTCTCAATTTTAGAATCTGGACAATTTTTTTTAACCTTCTAGTTTTTTCCAAACGTTAATACTTTTCATGGATTCATCTGCTCACCAACCAAGCGACAACAGCGTTGCCACACCTCCCGATTCAACATCCACCCCACCCACAACCAACTCAGATCTTCCCGCTGATGATGTCGCAGCGATCGATCAACTCGGTGCAGTTTACCAAGATTTCAAAAAAGAAATTGGAAAAGTTATCATCGGCCAAGAAGAGGTTATTGAGCAACTCACCATCTGCCTCTTTGCCCGCGGTCACGCGCTCCTCATGGGAGTTCCAGGACTGGCAAAAACGCTTCTCGTTTCTTCGGTAGCCGAAACCATGGATCTCAGCTTTAACCGGATTCAGTTTACCCCCGACCTCATGCCTGCCGATATTACAGGCACAGATATCATCCAAGAAACAGATGCTGGACATCGCGAATTTGAATTCATCAAAGGCCCCGTCTTTGCCAACCTCGTGTTAGCCGACGAAATCAACCGAGCTCCCGCCAAAACCCAATCTGCCATGCTCGAAGCAATGCAAGAAAACATGGTTACGGTTCTCGGAAAAACTTACACGCTCGACAAGCCGTTCTTTGTGCTCGCCACTCAAAACCCCGTAGAACAGGAAGGCACCTACCCGCTTCCCGAAGCACAGCTCGACCGGTTTATGTTCCTCATTAATGTCGATTACCCCAACCACGAAGAGGAACTCCGCATCGCACGCGAAACCACAGGAGCCGCCAAAAGCGCCCTCAAACACATTCTCACAGGGCAACAGGTGATCGATTATCAACAGCTCGTCCGCCGAATCCCCGTGCCAGATCATATTTACGAATACGCCGTTGAAATTGTCCGAAAAACGCGGCCAAACACAGAAGCTGCCCCTGAATGGATTGGCGAATATGTCGCTTGGGGCGCGGGTCCCCGCGCCGTTCAATACCTCATTCTCGGAGCCAAAGCCCGTGCCGCACTCAACGGATCCTATATGGCTCGCCTCGAAGACATCGAAGCCGTCGCCCGCCCCGTGCTCACCCACCGCGTGCTCACCAACTTCGCCGCCGAATCTCAAGGCATGACCGCAGCCAAAGTCGTAGACCGCTTGATCGATGAGATGAAAGAGCTGTAGATTTCAGAGTCTAAAAAATGAAATACGACTTCTTAGACCCTGATGCTCTTGCCCGCCTCGGTGCCATGCCACTGGAGGCGCGCCACGCCATGAGCGGCAGTGTTGCGGGACGTCACCGGTCGCCACACCGAGGTTCCTCCGTCGAGTTTGCCGAATACCGAAAATACGTGCAAGGCGATGACACGCGCCGATTAGATTGGAAAGCCTACGCACGCTCCGACCGTTATTACATCAAGGAATTTGAAGCTGACACAAACCTCCGCGCCTACTTTGTGCTCGATGCGAGTGGCTCCATGGGGTTCAGCGCAACCAACGATCCAAGAATCCAATTTGCCCGCAAGCTCATCGCCAATATGGCCTACCTCATCGTTCACCAAGGTGACGCGGCAGGCCTCTCTGTGTGCAAAGAAAAAATCCACCTTGAAATTCCACCAACCCGACGCGCTGCCCACCTCAACCACATCTTTGAGGTTCTTTCAAAAACCGAACCCGAAGGGCCCACGGGACTTGTCGAATCTCTCCACACCATCGCCGAAAAAATCAGCCAGCGGGCGCTCGTGATCATTTTATCCGATCTGTTCTGCGACACCCAAGAGTTTGGAGACGCCCTCCAGCACCTCCGCTACCGAAAACACGACATCGCCGTCATGCACTTGCTGGATCAACAGGAAATCAACTTTGACTTCGACCGACCGCATCGGTTTATCGACATGGAAGACAAAACTTCCATCGTAGCCGAACCCACGCTCGTAGCTGAGGAATACCGCGAAGCCATGCGTCATTTTATGAGCGAAGTTAAAAATAAATGCCACGATGTGCACGCCGACTACCACCTCATCACCACCGATCAAGACTACGAACAAATCATTCACAATTTCCTAAGCAATCGGCTGAAATAATCCGCCATGTCATTTCTCCAAACATCGTTTCTCTGGGGACTACTCGCCGCGAGCATCCCTATCATCATCCACCTGCTGAACCGCAGGAGGCACCGCACTGTGCAATGGGCAGCTATGGAGTTTCTCCTCAAGGCTACCCGTGAATCTCGGGGGAAAAAGAAACTTAAATACCTCATTATCCTCGCCTGCCGAACACTCGCCATCGCCGCTCTCATCTTTGCTATGGCGCGCCCCATCGTCGGAGGATTTTTGGGCTGGGGAAATAGCCACATCGATACCGTTATTCTCATTCTCGATCGCTCATCCAGCATGGAGCAGCTGTCCAAAGGAAGCCACCAAACCAAACGAGAAAGCGCTATCGCCAGCGTTAGACAATCTCTGCTAGAACTGGAATCTCCCCGACTCATTCTCATCGATAGCGCCAGTGGAACGCCCCAAGAAGTCCCCAGCCCGGATGCGCTCGCAGAACTCACCGCCACCTCGGCCACCGATACAGCAAGCTCAATCCCCACGCTCATTTCCACCGCGATTGATTACGTGATGAACAACTCACTCGGTCGCACCGAAATCTGGCTTGCATCCGATTTACAACAAAGCGATTGGGCTCCCGAACACGGGCAATGGGATGCTATCCGCTCGGGCATCAACGACCTCCCCGAATCCACCACGCTCCGAATCCTCGCCCTCCCCTCACCCGTCCGCGACAACGTAGCCATCCGCGTCAACTCATCGCGCCGACAGGGAAATGAGATTATTCTTAATCTCGAAATCACGCGAAGCAATTACGACGGTCAAGTTTCCCTTCCTCTCACCTACAGCGTAAACGGCACGCGAAGCTCGGATAAAATCACCCTTACAGGGCAAAGCTACCAATTTCAAAAACGCCTTCCTATCGACCGACAAACCGCTGAAGGATATGGATTTGTTGCCATTCCATCCGACACCAATGCTCGGGACAACGTTTCCTATTTTGCCTACGGCAAAGATATTCCAGCTAAAACCTACCTCATCTCTGAAGGTGGAGAATCCGCAAAATATCTCAAACTTTCCGCCGCGCCTCCTGGCTATAATCAGAGTGAATGTGTCGAGCTTTCGCCATCCAAAGCCCACAAGATAAATTGGTCCGATGCCACACTCATCATTTGGCAAGCCAAACTCCCATCGGGAACCATCGCCCAAGAACTTTCACGCTACGTCCAATCTGGCGGAATCGTTTTATTTCTCCCCCCTCAAGAAAAATCAGAAAACAATTTTTTCGATCTTAAATGGGGAGAAAAATCAGCCTCGCCACGGGGTCAGTATTTTATTGTAGACGATTGGGAACACGCCGACGGACCACTCCGCGACGGAATGGAGGGCACGCCAATCCCCGTGCAAAAGCTCAAAGCGATCCAGCGTCGCACCATCGTAGGCGACGCGACAACCCTCGCAACTTGGGACGACCACACACCGTTTTTAGTCCGCAAAGTCCAAGGTAACGGCACCGCCTTTTTTGTAGCAACCCTACCAGATTATACATGGTCCAACCTTGGTGACGGCGATGTTTCTCTGCCACTTATTCAACGAATGCTTACGCTGGGCGATCAACGGTTTGGTTCGGCCTTCTCCGCCATTGCAGGAAGCCAAAAAGCGCAACCCGCCCCCGGAGAAACCCGCACACGTATTGATAGCTACGCGAAGACAAACTCTGCCAACGCACCTTACGAAGCGGGCGTCTGGAAATTTGGCGACCGACTTCTCGCTACCAACCGCCCCGTATCCGAAGACCTCTGGCAAATTCTCTCTAGCAAATCGCTCGATAACCTACTCACAGGAGTCCCTTACAAACTATTTGAAGACCAAGGGCAATCCGACGCTCTCGCACGCGAAATTTGGAAAGCATTCCTCATCGCCATGCTCGTATTCCTCATCACCGAAGCCATCCTCTGCCTCCAACCTAAAAAATCAAACACATCAAAAAATTAGATCGCCCCTTCAGGGCTCCTAAA
>CAZOWD010000163.1:0-4902 GCA_964583225.1 uncultured Verrucomicrobiales bacterium
CTAACGATGAAGAGATCAGAGATTTGGATGCTCGAATTGCAAAACGCGCTTCAAATATTGCAGGAAATGCTTTAGAGGGATTGATTACGGCTGTGAATAACAATTGGGGATTTGTGACCGTTGAAGTTCCAAGAACCATGAAGTTGACCTCTTCTACAAAGTTGATTGTTAAGCGTGGGGGGAACTATATTGGGGAATTGAAGATTAACTCAATTGAAGGTCGCCGAGTTGTGGCTGATATTGATTACCGCAGCTTGAAGTCAGGTATGGTTGTTCAACCTGGAGATAGCGTGATTCCTGCAAAACCAGCAACCAATTAGAGAATTTCCTCTTAAACCTTTAAAAAGCGGAGTCTTTACAGGCTTCGCTTTTTTGTTGTTTGCTGTAAGCTTTTTAGAAAGAAAGTCGGTATCGCTAATATGTCTAGAATGATGATCACGCGTTTTGCACCTTCTCCTACAGGGATGCTTCATTTGGGGCACGCCTACGCGGCAAAATTTGCTTTTGATTTAGCCCAATCACAAGGTGGAAAGTTTTTGCTCCGCTTTGAGGATATCGATATTACGCGAGTCCGAGAGAAGTATTATGCCGCCATTGAAGATGATTTGGCTTGGTTAGGAATTCGTTGGGAGAAGCCTCCTGTTCGTCAGTTAAACCGACTTTCTGTTTACATGAAAGCTTTGGAAACGCTGAAAGCGATGGACGTGGTTTACCCGTGTTTCTGCACGCGGCGAGAAATTCAGAGAGAAATTGCGGGGATGGGTAATGCGCCTCATGGCCCAGAAGGGGCTCTTTATCCTGGAATTTGTAAAAAGATGAGCGATGGGGAGCGAGAAGACCGTATTTTGGCAGGAGAGTTGCACTGCTGGCGACTTGATGCGGAAAAGGTGGCGGCGCTTTGTGGAGATTTATTTTTTGAAGACGCTTTTCAAGGGAAAGTTAAGATGGATCTTTTAGTGTTGGGGGATGTGGTGCTTGCTCGGAAAGATATAGCCACCTCTTACCATTTGGCGGTTGTTGTGGATGATGCCGATCAAGAAATTTCGGATGTGACACGCGGAGAAGATTTGCTGGCATCAACCCATGTGCATCGTGCGCTTCAGGAATTGTTGAGGCTTCCTGTTCCTCGTTACCATCACCATCGTTTGATTTTGGATCGTTCTGGAAAGCGGCTTGCAAAGCGGGATCAGTCAATGAGTCTCCAGGCATTTAGAAAAATGGGAATGTCGCGGGATGAGGTTGTCGCTCTTTTTGAAAAATAAAAAAGCCATCATCGGAATACGATGATGGCTCTTGGTGGTAAAATTGAGAGGGGGGTTATGGGCGGATATTTAATCGGGTCACTTTTGTTCCGTTGATATCGATTCCCGCCATCAGTCCTTTATGGCCAAAGGCGATCATGTAGGTTCCTTTGTTGATGGTTGTTGTAGAAAGTTGCTCAGAGCCACCTTTGTCAACAATGACGATGTTAGGTGATGTTCCAAGATCCCATCCGCCAGATTTGTTGAGTGATTTTAGAGCATGGTCATCCATGAGGAAGAGAGCGTAAGAGTATTTTTGGATGCCTGCTTGGAGCCCCCAAGACGCTGAAATGCTACGGTAGTAGCCCGTTGGTTTGTTGCGTTGATAGAGCGCGCCGTCACCGCCTGCTGCGCCAAAGACAAAGCCAGCTTTGGTGATGGATGGGAAGATGAGCACGCCTTTAGCTTGTTTGGCTAAACTGAGAGCGAGAGGGTTTGTGCGGTAGAGATGGTCAAGTGCGATACGTGAGCTCGCTTCGATTTTGCGAGCGTCAGTCCGTGAATCAAGTGCTTTGGTGCCGTCGGGGCCACTGGCGCAAGAGGCTGCAAGAAATGTCATGGCTGCAACGGCTATGCAGGAGAATGGTTTGATGTAGTTTTTCATAATTAGTGAGATCGTTAAATGTAAGGAATAGGTTTTAGGGGTAAAATGTTCGGATGAGAGAAACATAGTCGGTTTGCTTCATATTGCAACCTGACGAGTTCGTGTTTTTGTTATAAAATTAACATGCAGTCGCCATAGGAGAAAAATCGGTATTTTTCTTCCACGGCTTTGGCGTAGGCTTCGAGAATGAGTTCGCGAGTTGCAAAGGCGGATACGAGCATGATGAGCGTGCTCTGGGGAAGGTGAAAGTTGGTGAGCAAGCAGTCGACTAAGTGAAACTCATAAGGTGGGTAGATGAAGATATTGGTGTCGCCTGACGCTGGAGGAATTTGCGGTGGCATTCGGTGCGGGTAGAGTTTTTTTGCGTCGCGAGCCAAGCTTTCGAGAACGCGGGTGCAGGTGGTGCCAGTGGAAATGACTCTTCCTTTGGGGTTGAGTTTTGTTTCGTTGATGCGGTGAGCGGTTTCTTTGCTGAGAGTGAATCGCTCTGAGTGCATTTCGTGATCGGTGATAAATTCCGCTTTGACGGGGCGAAATGTGCCGACACCAACGTGGAGCGTGAGAAATGTGTGATTGATTTTGCTGAGCATCTCGGGAGTGAAATGCAGTCCTGCCGTGGGGGCCGCGATAGCGCCTTCTTCACGGGCGAAGGTTGTTTGGTAGCGGTCGCGGTCGGAGTGGTCGCTTTCGCGGTTCATGTAGTGGGGAAGGGCGAGGTGTCCGTAGGTTTCTTCATCGACCTCGCGGTCCCACCAGATGATTCGGTTGCCATTTTCGAGGATTTCTTTGACCGTTCCTGTCGCTTCTCCAATTTCCACCGTGCGACCGACCTTCATTTTTTTGCCAGGGCGCACGAGGCATTCCCATTCCGTTGGCGTTATTTTTCGGGTGCAAACGAGTTCGATTTTGTCGTCGTTAGAAAAAAAACGAGCGGGGGTGACCTTGGTGTCGTTGAGCACGAGAAGGTCATCGGGCGTGATATAACTCGGGAAATCTGCAAACATTCGATGTTCTATTTCGCCGGTATCTCGGTGCACCACCAGCATCCGAGAGGCCGATCGGTCCTCGAGCGGGCGGCTAGCGATGAGTTCTTCGGGAAGATCGTAATCGAAATCGATAGTGCGGAGCATGAAAAGAGTATGAAGTTTTTAGTTTTCGGTTTCAAGTATGAAGGTGGAGGGTGTATGATTTTTTTGTGCCTGATGAAAAAATGCCAGTGAGGCTCCGCGAGAAGGGAGGAGATCGTTTGGAAGTGGACGGAAAGTTTTTCCGATCCAAGGGAGAACGCGTTTTTTTGAAAGCTGTGACGTATGGTCCGTTTCCAGATCCTCAGCCGAATCATCAAGAGGAGTTGAGGCGGATTGCTGAGGCTGGATTTAATGCAGTGCGGGTGTATGGTGCTCCCGATGACGCCGTATTGGATGCTGCTTATGAGGCTGGGTTGTGGGTGATGGTTGGGCCGAGCTGGGACTGGAACATGGATTTTTTAGCAAAGCCTGAGTTGGTGGATGAAGCCATGCAGGGATTGACTGACGGTCTTGAGAGCTGGGGAAAACATCCAGCGGTGGCTGCAGTGTATGTCGCCAATGAGATTCCTCCTAACTTGGTGCGTTGGATGGGGGTGTTGAACGTGAGATCGGTGATCGAGAAGCTGATTGCGCACGGGCGAGAATTGGCTCCCGACTTATTATTTGCGTATTCTAATTTTCCAACGACTGAGTATTTGGAGCCGAACAATGCCGATTTTACGGCGATGAATGTGTATTTGGAGCGACGGGAGGATTTTTTTAATTATTTGCCACGCTTGCACCACGTAGCGGGGGATCGGCCTGTGTTAATCAGTGAGTTCGGTTTGGATACTTGTAGAGGAAGTGAGCAGGCTCAGCAGGAAACCTTGTCTTGGATGTTGGAGGTTTGTTTGCAGATGGCGATGGCGGGGACGACGATTTATGCGTGGTCGGATCGCTGGTTAAACGGGGGCAGAGTGATGGATGAATGGGCATTTGGGCTCACCGATAGTTCTGGTAGGGGGAAACCAGCATTGCAGGCTCTCTCGAAGATATTGCCAAATGTAAAAACGCCTGAAGATGGTATTCCTTTGAAACGTTGGCCGATGTTTTCGGTGGTTGTGTGCACATATAATGGAGGCGAGCGCATCTCATCTTGTTTGGAGGCTCTGGAACGCTTGGATTATCCCAATTTTGAAATCATCGTTGTGGATGATGGTTCTACGGATGATACGGCGGAGCGGGTAAAGGCATTTCCGAGCGTGCGGTATATACCATTGGATCACGCGGGGTTGAGCGCGGCTAGAAATCTGGGCATGGAGAAGGCAAAGGGGGAGATTATTGCATATACTGACGACGATTGTCAGCCGGATGCTGCGTGGTTGAAATGGCTGGCATGGAGTTTTGAATTTGGAGCGTGGGATGCTTGTGGTGGACCTAATTTGCCACCATTGCCAGAAAAAGGTGACTGGACTGGAGGTGGAAGTTTGGAGGATGAGGCTGTTGTGGCATCGGCTCCAGGTGCTCCATCTCACGTCATGCTCAACGATGTGGAAGCGGAGCATTTACCCGGGTGTAACCTCGTGGTGAAAAAAGAGGTTTTGCAGGCGATTGGAGGATTTAATCCGAGATATCGCGTGGCGGGGGACGATGTGGATTTGTGTTGGCGATTGTCTGCTGCAGGGTATCGGATGGGATTTTCTGGCGGAGCTTTTGTGTGGCACCGTCGCCGCACGTCGCTCTGGCGGTATTTTAAACAGCAAAAAGGATACGGGAAGGCGGAGGCGTTATTGATGCGAGATCATCCTAAAAAATTTCGACGCGGTGGCGGTGCTCAGTGGAATGGTAGAGTGTATGCTGGTGGCGCGATGTGTGCGGATGAGGGGAGTGTGATTTACCACGGTCCGATGGGAACGGCTCCTTACCAACAACTCGCCCTTACAATGCAGCCAAGTAGGCCGTTGCCTCCAAATTATCAACGCCCTTCGGC
>CAZOWD010000164.1:0-4896 GCA_964583225.1 uncultured Verrucomicrobiales bacterium
ATGGGCACAAAAAAGTCACCTGAGCCGGTTGGCTGAGATGACTTCTAAAATTAGGTGGGAGAACTGGATTACCAGTTATCGTTGCGGTCGTTGCGACCACGGTATCCACCACCGCGGTTGTTGTCGCGGCGTGGGCGCTCTTCGCGAGGGCGAGCTACGTTGACAGTTAAGTTGCGACCGTCGATTTCTTTGCCGTTGAGGCTTTCGATGGCGTTTTCGCCGTCTGCGGTGTTTTCCATTTCAACAAAGCCAAAGCCTTTTGAGCGGCCTGTGTCGCGGTCTTCGATGAGATTTGCGCTTCTTACTGTTCCAAATTCAGCGAAAAGCTGTTCGAGATCGTCCTGGTTAAGTCCCCAGGAAAGGTTTCCTACATAGATGTTCATGTGTAATACTATTTGTGCGTTAATCGTTGATACTAAGGATCAACTGAAACGCACAAATTAATCAATAGGGTTTTGCCACGTGTTGGCAAGAGTTCGAACGCTTACAAAGATGTCTTTGTTGAGAGACGAACGACGTCCCTTTTAGTTGAAGTTAGGGTAATAGCAAGGTGTAATTTTTTTATCTGACTTTTGTTGGTCGGAATGTCGTGTTTTTTTGCACAAAAAAAACCTTTAAATCCGCGGAGGACTTAAAGGTTTTTCGGAAAAAGAATGGTGTTTATTTGCTCCAAGTGAGCGCTCCTTTTTTGAGGGCGTAGATGTAAGCGACAGCAAGCACGCCAACAAACCCGCAGACGCTCCAAAATGCCATGGCGCTTTCAGCGGTGAGTTCGCGGAATTGTGCCGCCCATGGGTAGAGGAAAACGACTTCGATGTCGAAAATCACAAAGAGCATGGCGAGCACGTAAAATTTAATGCTGAACCTTGGGGATCCTTCGCCAACGGGGAGCATGCCACACTCGTAGGGGGTTCCTTTGATTGGGTTCTTTTTGCCTTTTTTGCCAAGTAAAACGCTCATGCCGAGCATGATGCCACAAAATCCAAGGGCAACGATGGCTTGCATGATGACGGGAATGTAGTTCTGGAGCATGGTCTTGAGGGTGAAAGAAGGGTGAAAGTTAAATTCTTGAAAGAAATTTGGCGGACTGCGCCCGTAAGGTGGCTGAAAAATAACAGCTGAAGCGCCTGTGTCTAGAGTATAAAAGCCTAAAACGCGAAAAACCCGCATTGAGAAATCTCAGAATGCGGGTTTTTAGATGATAGTAGAATGTTTTTTAAGCGTTCTCTTGGTCTGCGAGGAAGTCGCTGTGCGCTTCCGCAAGTTTAGGTAAGCCTTTGTATTCTTTGTTTTCCTTCACAATCATGCCACGAGTGACAAGGTTTTGAAGTTTTTCGTAAGCGCGAAGGCGGAGCATTTCTTCTCCACCGCTTACGGCGTTGCGTTCTTTGAGTCGTGCGTAAACAGCCTCAAAGAGGTCATTGAAAGCAAAAAATCGATCGTCGTCCCCGAGGACGTTAACAATTTCATCTGTGACGTGGTCTGGGACGCGGCGAGAGAAACGAGTTCTTTTCGTAATAGCCATGCGCGGATACTAGCACAGTTCCTCATTTAAGGCTACTTGAAAAATTAAAAAAGAATTAATTTAATTTTTTTTACGATGCGTTTTTTTGTGTCCATCTTCAATGAGAGGGTTGACATGTCTTGGTGTTCTGTTCAGTCTTGAGTCTTAATTTATGAGTGCAACACAAGCGAAACACGTCGCAATAGTAGGGGCTACAGGTGCCGTCGGTCAGGAAATGTTAGATTGTTTGGAAGAGAGAAATTTTCCAATCAGTGAATTAACATTGCTTGCATCAGCTCGCTCAGCAGGGCGGGAGATTTCTTTTCGAGGAAAGTTAATTAAAGTTAAGGAATTAACTCATGACTCATTTGAAGGGGTTGAAATAGCCTTGTTCAGTGCGGGCGGTGGTCTTTCTTTGGAATACGCGCCTAGTGCTGCCGCAGCAGGGGCAATCGTGATTGATAATTCATCCGCTTTCCGTATGGATGAGGACGTTCCATTGATTGTTCCTGAAATTAACCCAGAGGCGGTTAAGGAGGCTCGTAAGGGGATTATTGCAAACCCCAACTGCACAACGATCATTACGCTGATGGCGCTTTACCCGCTGCATAAGCTTTATGGGTTAAAAAGCATCATCGCTTCGAGTTACCAAGCGGTTTCAGGAAGTGGTGCTCAAGGAATTATCGAGCTCGATAACCAAATTAAAGTGCTCGGTGCCGGAGGTGAGGTGACAGATGAAATGAAAAAGGTCTACCCTCATCAAATTGCATCCAATGTTATTCCGCACGTGGATAGCTTTACAGAAACAGGTTATACGAAGGAGGAATTGAAAATGCTTAATGAAGGGCGGAAGATTTTAGGGCTTCCCGATCTTCGTGTTACTTGCACATGCGTGCGCGTTCCAGTGCATCGTTCTCACTCGGTGAGTGTGACGGCGCAGTTTGAAAAAGAACCTAATGTCGAGGAAGCTCGGGCAGTTTACGCTGACTATCCTGGAATCGATGCCAAAGATGATCCTTCGCGGGAAATTTACCCTGTGCCATTGGATACCACGAAAAAAGACAACTGCTTGGTAGGGCGTATTCGTAAGGATATGGTCTTTAACAAAGCGCTTGCTCTTTGGGTTGTGGGCGATCAGGTGCGCAAGGGTGCTGCTCTCAATGCAGTTCAAATTGCCGAGCTCATTTAAAATTACTTTTAACCGATTACCCCTCCCTCAAAAAAATGGCTATGTTATCCGAAGATTTAAAATCTTGGTTGAAATCCACGCAAAAAGATGTGGATGCTGCGTTGAATCATTTTTTGCCCCGAGCGAATGCCGCGCCTAAAACGATTCATAAGGCGATGCGTTATAGCGTTTTTGCGGGAGGGAAGCGGTTGCGTCCTTTGCTGTGTCTCGCTGCTGCTGAGGCCTGCGGGGGAGAAACTGAGGCTGCTCTAGCTCCTGCCTGTGCGCTGGAGTTGATGCATACCTATTCGTTGGTGCACGATGATTTGCCGAGTATGGACGATGATGATTTGCGTCGTGGTCGTCCCACCAGTCACAAGGTGTTTGGCGAAGGGATGGCGGTGCTTACGGGAGATGCGCTTTTGACGGAAGTTTTCCTCATCATTGCTCAGACCGAGCCAACCAAGCGTTACGATGTGGCAGATTACGTCAAAGAGATTGCGGAAACTGGAGGAAGCCGAAAGTTGATTGGCGGACAGGTCCTCGATCTAGAAGGCGAGGGGAAATCGTTGAATAAAGCCCAGTTGGTTAAAATCCACGAAGCCAAAACGGCGGCGTTGTTGACGTGTTCGGTCCGTCTTGGAGCGATGACGGCAAACGCAACGCCTCGGAAACTCGAAGCACTTACCGATTTTGGATATAACCTAGGACTCGCGTTTCAGGTAATCGATGACATTTTGGATGTGACTCAGACGACTGAGAAATTGGGCAAAACCGCCGGGAAAGATGAGGCGGTTCATAAATCGACTTATCCAGCCATTTTGGGACTTGAGGCTTCTCGTAAAGAGGCCGCTCGCCTTACTCGGAAAGCGCTCAAGTCGCTTGAAGTATTTGGCAAAAAAGGAGCGCGTCTTGAGCAGATCGCGCGTTATTTGCTCGAACGTGAGTATTAAGCAACTCACGTTCAAGCGATTAAAGAAGGAATGGGTTATTTGCTCAAATGTGAGCAAATACGCATGAGTTCGTGATCCATAGGAGTGGGGGAGTCCGCTACGCGATGAATGGGGAGCGTTCCAAAACTTCCGGATCGGTAAACCATGATGTTTGAGGTTTCGCCTCGGTGAAGAGATTCTACGGCGGCCACGGCAAATTTGGATGCCATGAGACGGTCGCGCACTGTGGGAGATCCTCCGCGTTGGATGTGTCCAAGAATGGTGAGTCGGGCATCCATTTTGAGTTCCTCTTGCATCCATTTGGTCAGCTTGTCGCTCATATTGCATCCCTCAGCCACAATCGCGATGAGGAAGTTGCGTCCGTTATCGAGTTGTTTTTGAAGGCGAGCTTTGATGGAATCGAGGTCGTATTCGAGTTCGGGAACAATGCAGACTTGAGCACCACTGGTAACGGCGGATGCCATGGCAAGGTATCCGCAGTCGCGTCCCATGACCTCCACAACAAAGGCGCGGTTAAAAGAATTCGCAGTATCGCGGATGCTGTCCACGTTTTGGCGAATCATATTGAGCGCTGTGTCTACTCCGAGACAGTAATCGGTTCCAGGAATGTCGTTGTCGATGGTGGCTGGGATGCCAGCAAAGGGGACTTTGAAGTCTGAGTAAAACTGATTGAGTGCGCGGAATGATCCGTCTCCTCCAATAACGATTAGTTTGGAGATGCCACGGCGTTTTAAATTATCAAAAGCGATCTGGCGGAATTTGATGTCGAAAAACCGTTTGCTACGTGCGGAGCGAAGCACAGTGCCACCTCTACTGATGAGCCCGATGGTCGATGTTAGTTCGGCTTCTTCAATGTCGTCATTGATGAGTCCAGTGAGTCCATTGTGAATAAGAAACGGTTTGTAGCCGAGCTTTCGAGCATACTCGACAGAGTATTTTACTGCTGGGTTCATTCCGGCAGAGTCTCCGCCTGAGGTCATAATTGCAATTCCTTCCATGATCGTAATATGGGATATTGAGTTTGAAATAGTTGAAGCTAAGAGTGTCTTAGTGCGCTTCGAGGTGTCTGCATAAGTAGAAAAGCAAAAGAAGGCAAGCCCCAGCCAGTATCTTTTTTTTAGAATAGTGAAAATGATCTATTGACAGACGGGTGATCTGGCACTAATTACGTCCCGCCTCGCAAGAGAATCTTTTCTCTCTGGGAGGTGAAATAAAAGAATAATGAGGCGGGATGGCCAAGTGGTCTAAGGCGCCGGTTTGCAAAACCGGTA
>CAZOWD010000165.1:0-4878 GCA_964583225.1 uncultured Verrucomicrobiales bacterium
GAACTCTTTTATTGGCTGAAGGCCAATTATGAGTGGGGCAAGTTTGTAACTTGCCGACTGGATAATGGGCAAAGAATCTGCCAGTTCTCCGCACGAGGTCGGCCTTTAGCAAAACGATACTCTCTCTACCATGCAACCTGTGGTTTTTGGTGGGGTGGTATGAGTTTCCCCGTTGGGGAAAGTAGCAACCCAAGAGGTAAGATAACTTGGTTATATTCTGAGTGAGATTAGAACAATTATTGAATGGGTTTCTGGTATTTGCCTACTCTTCAATCAACAAAATCTCTCTCAAGTTTATCAAGGCTCCTTTGGTGGATTTTGGGGTAAGGGTTAGCGTGGTTTTTTGATCCGATTCGACATTTTGATTATCTGCACTGTAAGCAACAGATTTAAGCAAAATCGTTTGGAACGATTCCCACCCTTTGGTTTGAACGGTGTGTCCGACAAGAGGAGAAGCCAGTCCTGTCAGCGTCCAGGTGTTTGAATGTTTGGCGGGTGATGCTTGGTTGATCAGGACGCGGTATTTTGTCTTCGGTTTGAGATGAACTTGCCATTGTAACGTGGCTTTTGGGTTGGTCCATCGGCCGATGAAATTTTTCTTGGCATCATACACGGGACCTCCGTGGATGACGGCATTGGCTGCGGGGAGCGACACGCCGGGAAAAGGAGGAAGCGACAAGGTCCGTTTCCACTGATTTCTCCAGATTGTTGCTTTGATGGGGGAGGCGGCATCGGCGTGTGCCCAAGCGTAGAAAAAATCGAGGCACGACGTGATGGGTTTTCCATTTAAGGAACGAACGACATCATTGGTTTGGAACCCAGCTTTGTCAGCCCAACCTCCTTGTTTCACCTCGAGTAACCTCGCCCCCCATTTATCGGGTAATCCAGTGGCCGATATATCACCGAGCGTGGTGAGGTTTTTGAATTGTGCTCCTAACACTGGGTAAATTTCGGTGTTGATGGCCTCTTCTGATTTTGCAAGCGTGGGAGGAGTTGGTGTGCGAGCTAATTTTTTAAGAGACGGTTTTTGCACCCCAAAATGAGAGAGGTCAAAAGGTTTAAACCCAGCGCGACTAACGGTGGGAGAGGGGGTGAATGTATAATCCAGCTTTTTTGGGTTTGTAAATTGGATGGGGGCAAAAACTCCATGGAGGTCAACGCCGTAAGCTTGAGCTTTTTTGAGAGCTTCGGGGGTGAGGTAGATGTTTTTATCCCAGAATTTCCCTTTTCCTTCCAATGAAATAGCTGCGATGGATGTTGCCCAGATGTTGTGTTTGATGACATCTCCACTGTTTTTATACCAAACGTGAGGGTGAAACCCATTAGCCACGACGAGGTTATTGCGCACCTCTCGAAAATACCCTTCGCGAAGTTTAATGCCTCCACCTAAGCAGAGGTTGTTTTCGATTAAATACCACGATGAGCCGTCGTCGAGGTCGATGTCCCACCCGTAGTCGCAACGCCAACGTGAGTTGCGGATCACATTGCGGGCAAGCATGTCCAATTTAGGAAGCTCTGGTATGGCCGATACGCGTTTATATACCTCCTTGCGTCTTGGGCTCCAGTAGCGGTCGCGTCCCCAGGAGTTAAACGACCCGTGGTCGGATGATTCTTGGACCGTGTCAAAAACATCACAGCCCTGAATGAGATGGCCACCAAAGGCATTTTCACTGATGTTGATGCCTGAGCGTGGCACGTCATAGATACTCAGGTGGCTCCCTGTAATTTGATAGGCAACGGAGATTTGTAATCCTGCCACTTGTTTTTCAATCAGACCAATATCGTGGATGAGACAATCCTCGGCAACACATTGAGCCGGGTAGGCATTGGTACGTGGTCCTCGGTCTTTTTTATTGAGATCCTTCCACGAGGTCGCTTTGCCGTAGGGGAGGTAATCAGGATTGTAAACAGCCTGGGTGTCGCCGACAAATTGGATGGCTCCAGCTCCAATTTGGAAAAAATGAGCCCCTTTAACCACGAGGTTGCGGTTATACCCGCTTGCAAAATAAGCGTTGCCTCCAAGTTGGGTAAACTCGGCATTTTTTACCGTGATGTTTTCTGCTCCATGGAGAAAAAAGGCACCTTGACGGTAGATTTTCCAGTCGGACCTCAAAAGAGGTTCTTTGGTTTTCATAAAGGTGCGTGTGGTATGGCGAAAAGAAACTCCATCAAAGGTGATGTGTTTGACGGGAGATGGTTCACTGCCTTCGATGCGAACACATGATTCAAACTTAGAAAAAATGATGGTGGATTTTTTGGGGAATACTTTGTCGGTTGGCTTAAAATAAAGCGTCCGAGTTTTTCGGTTGAGATACCATTCGTTGGCGGTATCGAGTTCCTCGAAGATGTTTTCTACATACCGGTCTTTTGGATGGATCCCTCCACCTCGGTTATTCATCCACCCTCCTTTGAGCGAACATTGAGTGTCAGATTTTTTTCCAGTAATCATCCAGTGGTTTCCTCCCCAGTGAGAAGGGTGCATCGCGTGTAAAAATCCGCCGGTGGGGTCTTGCCAAGATTGAATGCGTTTGGCTGAAAACGCCTCGGCGGACGATCCTTTTAACCAACGGGCATTGCGGTCGTAGTTGGGAAAGCGCGCCATCCGAGGTGTGAATCCGTCGATGAAGAGCCCGTCAAAGCCGGTAGATAAGTCGATATGCGATGGGATTTTCGTCTGGTAGATGCCATCTTTGTAAGCGGTCCATGTCACCTCCAGCGACTGACCTGCCGATAGGATCGCTTTCCCTTCATGCGCTGCTTTGATTGTGCGTGGGTGTTGAGCCGTTCCAGAATGTTTACTTGTAATAGTGATGGGGTTGGATGCGAAATAGAGCCCGTCAGCTAAAAGGATGTTGGGGTCTTTTTTTTGAATGCTGAGCGTAAGAGCTCGTTGCACGGATGCCACAGGGTTTTCCTGAGTGCCTTGGTTATCATCCGATCCCTGAGGAGAAACATAGATAGTGGCATGGCATGCACATGCACTGAGAAAAAACAGACCAGCGACGGAGCGAGACCGAGAGATGAGCGAAATCATATTGAGATGAGGGTGTGTCGGAAGATGAAGTTTGGCACGTGCAGTTTTTTTTATTTTCATCGTGGGTTTGATACGTGAGAATCGCGCAGCTTATTTCCCTTTTTTATGCAAACTCTCATCATTGCCGTTGGTTCGTTTATTCTCTATATCATTGCGTATAACACGTATGGGAAATGGTTGGGGCAGAAGATTTTTAAGTTGGAAAAAGGAGTTCGTGTTCCCTCGATTGAGATGGAAGACGGAGTGGATTTTGTGCCCACCAAAAAGGGGATTGTTTTTGGACATCACTTCACCTCGATTGCGGGGACTGGACCGATTGTCGGCCCTGCATTGGCCGTGATGTGGGGGTGGTTGCCCGCGTTGCTCTGGGTGTTGTTTGGTTCGATCTTTATCGGAGCCGTCCACGATTTTGGTGCGTTGGTGGTATCGATGCGCAATAAGGGGCAAACGGTAGGAGATATCGCGGGAACGGTTATTTCTCCGAGAGTCCGATTTCTCTTTCTTCTTATTTTAGCGATGGCGTTGACGATGGTTCTGGCTATTTTTGGTTTGGTCATTGCCGTTGTATTTCGGATGTATCCGCATGCGATCACTCCGTGTTTGATCCAGATTCCTCTGGCTCTCATCATTGGTGTGTTTGTCCATAAAAGGGGAATCAATATCCTCGTGCCCTCGATCATTGCCCTCGCGGTGATGTATCTCTCCGTTGTGTTTGGGGATTCTTCTGTGTTTCATGCGTTTAACGTTTCGCTGAGTGAGTGGTCGTTAATGACGTGGGTGGGGGTGTTGCTTGTGTATTCTTATGTCGCATCTGTTCTCCCCGTCTGGACACTTCTGCAACCTCGGGATTACATTAACTCGCTCCAGTTGATCTCTGCCTTGGCGCTTGTGGTTCTGGGTTTGGTGTATGCGGGCGTTTTTGGCGGTGCTCCGATCGATGGCGTTCGCCCAAGTTTGGAAATTGTCGCCCCGGCGATTGAAAAAAATGTCACGGTAAAACATTTACCTCTCATTTTTCCCTTCCTGTTTGTGACCATCGCCTGCGGGGCTGTTTCAGGATTTCATTGTTTGGTATCTTCGGGGACGTCTTCAAAACAACTTCGCTGTGAAACTGATGCCCGACTGGTCGGGTATGGCTCGATGCTCACCGAAGGGTTTCTTTCGATTCTTGTGATTCTTGCTTGTGTGGCGGGTTTGGGGTTAGGAATCGAACACCATGGCGAAATCCTTCAAGGTGTGGATGCTTGGAACAGTAAATATGCCGATTGGGGAAGCTCAAAAGGGCTCGCAGCTAAAATCGATGCCTTTGTGACGGGATCTGGAAATTTTCTAACCTCACTCGGGTTAAGTCAGCATTTTTCAATTGCGCTCATGGGGGTGTTTGTTGCGTCTTTTGCTGCCACGACACTCGATTCGGCGTGCCGTCTTCAGCGTTATGTGATTCAGGAGCTCGTTGGATGTTTTGTGTATCGAGAAAAACTTCACCACCACCAACCTCATCCACTGACCAATAAACACGGCGTTACCATCGTGGCTATTTTGTTAGCCTTTGGCTTGGCTTACATTCCTGCGCAGCCAGGGGCTAGTTCGCTTCTCGGACAACCGGGGTCGGGCGGGGTGATTCTGTGGCCACTTTTTGGGGCGGTGAACCAATTGCTCGGTGGTTTGGCTTTTCTGGTGATCCTTTTTTGGATGAAACGCAAAGGGATGCCTATTTGGTTTATCGTGGCGCCAACTCTATTTATGTTAGTGGTGCCCGTGTGGGCAATGACCTACCAGATTTTTGGCCAAGCGCTTGGCTCTAACTTGAGTTGGATAGAACAAAAACAATGGCTCCTCGTTGC
>CAZOWD010000166.1:0-4874 GCA_964583225.1 uncultured Verrucomicrobiales bacterium
GAGAAACCTTGGGCTTTTCTGTGGCTATGAATCAGAACAAATTTTATAATCCCTGCACGACTTCGTCGATGCTAGCTTTGGCGTCGCCAAAGAGCATGCGGGTATTTTCTCTGAAGAAGAGTGGGTTTTCTACCCCAGCGTATCCAGCTGCCATACTGCGCTTGAGAACGATGACGTTCTTGGCATTCCAAACCTGAAGGACGGGCATGCCTGCAATGGGGCTATCGGGATCGGTTTCGGCGGATGGGTTTACGATGTCGTTGGCTCCAATAACGAGAACCACATCGGTATCTGGGAAATCATCATTGATTTCGTCCATCTCGAGAACGATGTCGTAGGGGAGTTTGGCTTCGGCGAGGAGCACGTTCATGTGACCTGGCATCCGACCTGCGACAGGGTGAATGGCAAAACGAATATCAATTCCTTGATCTCGGAGTTTTTGAGCCATAGCAGCAACGGTTTGTTGGGCTTGGGCAACGGCCATTCCGTATCCGGGAACCACGACGACAGACTTGGAGTTTTTCAACAATTCTGACGTTTCAGCGGCTGAGATGGCGACGGCTTCACCGTGTTCTTCGGCAGCACCACCACCTCCTGTGGATTTTTTGGTTCCAAATCCACCGAGGATGACGCTGGTGAACTTGCGGTTCATGGCGCGGCACATGATGATGGAAAGAATCGCACCACTCGATCCCACGAGAGCACCTGTAACGATGAGGAGGTCATTGCTGAGCATGAATCCTGTAGCGGCAGCAGCCCATCCAGAATAACTGTTGAGCATGGAGATAACCACAGGCATATCGGCTCCACCAATGGCGGCTACCATGTGAATTCCGAAAATGAGAGCGAGCACCGTCATTACGATGAGGGCGATTAAGCTTCCCGTGCTAAGGAACCAGTATCCTAATCCGATACAGGTAAGGAGAATGGCAAGGTTGAGCATGTGGCGACCAGGGAGAAGGAGCGGGCGTCCTCCGATTTTTCCGCTGAGTTTGCCAAAGGCGATGATGGAGCCTGTGAATGTGACGGCACCGATGAGGATTCCAAGGTAGATTTCAACATCGTGGATCGTTTTTTCAGCACCAACGAGGTGGTGTGAGGTATCCAAGAAAGTTGCAAATCCAACGAGGGTAGCGGCGAGTCCCACAAAACTGTGAAGAATGGCTACGAGCTCGGGCATGGATGTCATTTTGACTCGCTTGGCGAGTATGGCACCGACGATGGAGCCAAGGATCATCATGATGATGATAATGGTGTAGTTTCCAACGCTGGCAGCAAATAGAGTGGCGCCGACGGCGATGATCATTCCGCTGATGCCGTAGGCATTGCCTCGGCGTGCTTTTTCCTGATCGCTCAGTCCGCCAAGGCTGAGGATAAATAGGACGCTGGCGAGAATGTAACTGGCGGTGATAATTCCTTCGTTCATGATATTTGAAATGATTGAGTAGAGAATAATAGGTAAATGGGTTTAGTCTTTTCTGAACATGGCCAGCATCCGGTGGGTGACAAGAAATCCGCCCACGATGTTGATGGTTGTGATGAGAATGGCGATGGCCGCTAAGATGACAACAAGTGTGGAACTGTTGTTTACCTGTAAGAGCGCACCTAGAATGATGATACTACTGATGGCGTTGGTGACGCTCATAAGTGGTGTGTGGAGTGACGCTGAAACGTTCCAGACAACTTGCCAACCTACAAAGCAGGCGAGCACGAAAACGGTGAAGTGTCCCATGAACGCCGCTGGTGCTACAGTGCCGACACCGAGAATGACGGCGGCAACGAGTAGCATACCAATGAGTGAGCCTGTTCCTTTTTTCGGAGGTTCCGGTTCTGGCACGGGAGCGGGTTCTTGTTTTTTCGCCGGTGGCGCAACACTGAGTTTGGGTGCTGGCGGAGGCCAAGTGATTTTGCCTTCTTTAATGACGGTGGTGCCTCGGATGATTTCGTCATCGAAGTTGATACATATTTTACCGTCTTTTTCCGGAGTGAGTTCGTCGAACAAGTGGCCAATGTTGTTGGCGTAAAGTTCGCTAGCTTGTCCAGCCATTCGGCTTGGAAGGTCGGTGTAGCCGATGATGGTGACGTCGTGTTTGACACATTTTTTATCGGGCTCGGTGAGTTCGCAGTTGCCTCCTTGCTCTGCAGCGAGGTCCACGATGACGCTGCCCGCTTTCATGGATTTTACCATGTCCTCGGTAATGAGTTTTGGAGCAGGGCGTCCCGGGATGAGGGCGGTGGTGATGATGATGTCTACCTCTTTTGCCTGATCGGCGAAGAGTTTCATTTCGGCGTCGATGAATTCTTTACTCATCACTTTGGCGTATCCTCCTTCGCCTGTGCCGTCTTCTTCGAAGTCGAGGTAGAGGAATTCGCCACCCATGGAGACGACTTGGTCGGCCACTTCTGGGCGGGTGTCAAAGGCGCGGACGATGGCTCCCATGCTGGAAGCTGTTCCGATGGCTGAGAGCCCAGCAACGCCAGCTCCGATAACCATGATTTTTGCGGGGGGGATTTTTCCCGCCGCCGTGATTTGACCGGTGAAAAAGTGACCGAAGTTGTTTCCGGCCTCAATGACGGCTCGGTATCCAGCAATGTTGGCCATGGACGAGAGCACGTCGCATTTTTGAGCGCGGGAAATCCGAGGGACGCAGTTGACCGATAACAAATTGCCACCTTGAGCTGCTATGCTTTTGAGCATTTCTTCGTCTTGTGCAGGCCAGAAAAAGCTGATGAGCGTTTTGTCTGCAGTGACGAGCTTGGCTTCATTTTCATCGGGAGCTCGAACTTTAACGATGATGTCTGCCTCTTTCCAAAGGGTAGAGGCGTCAGGGAGAACAGTGGCTCCAGCCTCAGACCATTGAGAATCGCTAATGTGGGCAGATTCACCTGCGCCAGATTCGATGAGAACCTCGTATCCGAGCTTGATGAGTTTTTGAACGAGTTTGGGCGAGCCGGCGACACGTTTTTCGCCAGGGTAAATTTCCTTAGGGATACCAATTTTCATAATGATAATATCCTTCACTAAATCAATTTATGTCCTAGGGCAAGAATGAAACTAAATATGTGAAAAATAAGGTCAAATGTGCAAAGTTTTTTATTTTTTCGGGGTGTTAGTGTTTTTTCTTGTGTTGGGGTGAGGGAATTTGCCAGAGTGTCGCGAAGCTACATTATTCCTTATTTATGCGATTATTTAAAATTTTTCTGACCCTGTGTATGTGTGTGTTTATGACGGGGTCGGCATCGGCGGCTGATTCTTTTTCAATGGCGCAAACTTTGGACTCGGCGATGGAGCCTGTCGCTGAGTTTTTGGAAAAGATCATATTTTTCTCGCTGGATGTGGCAGGGCAAACGTTGCCACTCGTGTTGGTGATTTTGGGAGGAACGGCTATCTTTCTGACGATCTATTTTAGATTTCTGAATGTGAGAGCGCTGAAGTTGGCGTTTCGGACGGTGAAGGGAAAATACACCGATGACGATGCTCCAGGCCAAATTACTCACTTTCAAGCGTTGACTGCCGCTCTTTCTGCAACGGTTGGGTTAGGGAATATTGCAGGGGTTGCGATGGCTATCAGTGTCGGTGGACCCGGAGCTACGTTTTGGATGATTTTCATGGGTTTGTGTGGGATGACGACAAAGTTTTGCGAGTGCACACTTGGTGTGAAATATCGTAAGATAGATGAACATGGAAATGTGCATGGAGGGGCGATGTATTATTTGAGCCGAGGGTTGAAAGAGAGAGGGCTGGGGAGTTTGGGAAAGGTGTTGGCTGTTTTCTTTGCGGTGATGTGCGTGTGTAGTGCTGTGGGAGCTGGAAATATGTTTCAGGCCAACCAAGCAACTTACCAGATGACACATTCTTTTGGGATTCTTGAGGAAGGGCATTTGGTGGCAGGAATGCTTGATGGTCCAGTTGTTTTTGGTGTGATTTTGTCAGTGTTTGTCGGGTTGGTTATTATTGGAGGAATTGCCACTATCGCCCGCGTGACTTCTTTTTTGATCCCTCTAATGTGTGGAATGTATGTTGCCGTGGCATTGGCGATTATTTTCACAAATATGGAGCATGTGGGGTCAGCGTTTTCGCAGATTTTTATGGGAGCTTTTTCTCCAACTGCTGTGGGCGGAGGATTGGTGGGTGTTTTAATTCAGGGGATTCAACGGGCTGCCTTTTCAAATGAGGCTGGACTTGGATCATCTCCGATCGCACACTCCGCTGTGAAAACGCGAAAACCTGCGAGTGAGGGGTTGGTGGCATTGCTTGAGCCGTTTACAGATACGGTGGTGGTTTGCACGATGACGGCGCTCGTTTTAATTATTACTGGAGTGTGGAGGGTTGATGCGGTTGTTAAAAAGGATGCTACTCCGCTCTATGCTCAGCCTGGGATTGAGCAGGTTGTTTCTAAAAAAGCGGCTGGTGACGAACTCCGCTTGATCGGAAAATCTGAGGATGGGAAGTTTGGAAAGGTGTGGGTCGCGGATGACGCTCCTGCACTTTGGGTGAATTATGCGGATGTCGAAAGGGTAGAGGGCATCGGTAAGACGTCTCGTGCGTTTGGTGAGAAATTTAAATGGTTCCCTAAATTGTTGGCGATTGCCGTGTTGCTCTTTGCGTTTTCTACGATGATTTCTTGGTCGTATTATGGGGAGCAGGCCGTGATATTTCTCTGCGGAGGTCCTCATCGAACCGCTATTTTACTTTATAAAATCGCCTTTTGCGCGTTTGTGGTTGTTGGGGCTGTCGCTTCGCTGAGTAACGTGATCCGAGTTTCGGATGCCATGTTCTTTGCGATGGTGATTCCTAACATGGTTGGTTTGTATGTCTTGCTTCCAGTTGTGAAAAGGGAGTTAGCTGATTTTCAGAAGCATGCTGCCGAGAT
>CAZOWD010000167.1:0-4873 GCA_964583225.1 uncultured Verrucomicrobiales bacterium
GTTTTACTGGTTTCCTGTGGGGAAACTGAGAAAAAACGCCGGACTTTGGGTTACAAAGGAGAGGCTAAAAATAATCCGTTTTTGGCAGCTGAGAGGTTTTTAGAGTTGGATGGTTTAGACGTAACGTTGGAGCATGGATTGAGTCAGTTTGAAGATGATGTTTCGACCATTTTCTTGCCTCCCTCATCCGTGAACACCGTAGGTCGAGCTAAGCGTTTGGAGCGTTGGGTGCGAAACGGTGGGCATCTGGTTGTGATGTTGGATGGCGGAGAGTTGGGCGGAAATGATTTTGCTCCCAATCCCAATCCCTCATTTGTCTTTGATGATAAAATTGAGCATCCAGGTTTGGATTATTTGTTAGATGTTTCTGGTCTAAAGTTGGTGGGGGATTGTTCTCTTGAAGAGAAAAAAGACGAGGGGGAATTGGAGGAGTCTGAACCCATGAAAATAGATGCTTGGGAGGAGCTTGATGAAAAAGATCGGGTGCTGCTGGGAGCTAAAAAGAGCGAAATATCATTGCGGGGTAATACTTATTTAATTTGCCATTGGTCTAGCCTGTGGGTGGAGGATTTAGGTCAGCCGAAAGAGGGCACGTTTATGAGTGAGCCCGATCAGAAAAAGCATCGCTTTTTGAGTGAGCCTTTGGGGTCGGGACGAGTGACGTGGTTGACGGATGCGCATCCGTTGAGGAACCGATTTATTGCGGAGGCAGATCACGCGAGTTTTTTGAAAGCGTTGGTGGAGCTTTCGCGGTCGGGAAAAATTGTTTTTTCTAAAGGCGAAGGCGATGGATTGTTTTCGTTGCTGTGGCGGTATTTTCCGCTAGCGATTCTCGCTATGCTGATATTGATCGCTGGGTGGTTGTGGCGGCATTTGCCAAGATTTGGTCCACCGAAGGAAATTCAGGATGATGGATTGCGCGAGTTTTCTGGGCAAGTGCGCGGCGTGGGGTTATTTCTCTGGAAGCAAAAACGAGAAGATGCGATGTTGGATGCCTTGAGATCGCAAGTGAGACGTGGTTTGTCGCTCGGGCAGGGAACCGCTTTAGCGGATGACCCCGTTGATGAATTGATTGAACAACTCGCTGAGAAATCAGGGTTGTCAGTAGAAGATGTGTCCGAAGCTATGAAACGAAAGGAAATCCGCGAATCAGGCGCGATGGTGAGGGTGGTCAAAAATTTACAGAAAATAAGAAATCAAATACGATGAGTGAATACAGTGAAATGAATGGAGAACCTGAAAGTTCTGGGCAGGAGAGTGTCTCGCAGGAGACATCACCTTTGGTGTCCTCGACAGCGAACGCAAAGGAGCTGAGTCAGCAAATTTTTGGTGAATTGCAAAAGGTGTTTTTTGGGCAGGATCATGTGGTGAGGCAAGTGCTAGCTGCATTGTTGTCGGGCGGACATGTGTTGCTTGAGGGAAAGCCAGGCTTAGGAAAAACGCATTTGGTGATCGCTTTGGCGAACACTTTTGGAGGAGAGTTTGGGCGTATTCAATTTACACCAGACCTCATGCCGTCGGATGTGACAGGGTTCACGTTGTTCGATATGAAAAGTCAGACGTTTCAGATGCGTCGTGGCCCCATATTTACCAATTTGTTGCTGGGCGATGAAATCAACCGAGCACCCGCAAAAACTCAGGCGGCACTTTTGGAGGTGATGCAGGAACAGCAGGTCACGATCGATGGTGAAAGTATTAGGCTAGATCCGCCATTTATGGTGCTGGCGACTCAAAACCCGATTGAGCAGGAGGGCACGTATCCATTGCCCGAAGCACAGTTAGATCGATTTTTGATGAAGGTGGTTATTGATTATCCAGATCAAATGAACGAGGAGTTGGTGGTTTCTCAAGTGACTGCTGCGGCATCGGCCAAAGGGATCGATGCCCAATCGGTTCAACGGATTTGTTCCAAGGACGCAATTTTAGCAGCTCAACAGGAATGTGCTTCGATTCAAGCGGTGCCAGAGGTGGTGCGTTACGCGGTGAATATTTGTCGGGCAACGCGAGAGTCGCAGGGGATTAGTTTGGGCGCGGGAACGCGTGGAGCGATTAGTTTGATTCAGGTGGGGAAAGCGTATGCGTTGATGAACGGACGAGATTTTGTGACGCCTGACGATGTAAAATCGGCTTCGTTACCCGTGCTGAGGCATCGAGTTCAGTTAGCTCCAGAGTTAGCGATTAGTGGTCAAAATATTGATGACGCCCTCGTGAGTATTGTAAATTCCGTTGAGGCTCCTCGGGGAGTAGATCAGTCATTTTAGGATATTCCATGCAGCCTAGTCGTCATTTTATTTGGCTGGCCATCCTCTGGGTGGTTTTAGGCTTTTGTGCGGGGTTATGGCCGCCTTTGACTTTGTTTTGGACGTGGGGCGGTGCGTTTGTGTTGGCTGTGTTACTGGTCGATTTTGTGTGGGCTCTGCTGCTGCCCACTATAAAGTGTGAGCGTGACTTGCCTAGCCGATTTGCTTCTGGAATCGAGCAAATGGTATCGGTAACGCTGCATAATTCAGGAACGTTGCCACTGTCAGTGTGTTGTTTTGATGGATTGCCAGAGGATGCTGTGAGCCCAGAAATGCCATGGAATGGGATGGTTCCTGCGGGTGGATATACAAAAATTAAGTATCCCGTAACGATAAAAGAGCGCGGGATGAAGGCGTTTGAGCCCGCGTATTTTAAGGTGCAGTCACCGCTTCGTTTTTGGACTAAAAAGTTCCGTTCTGGCGAGTTGCAGACAACTCGAGTGTATCCTAACTACGAGCCCGTGTTGCGTTACGCGCTGTTGGCGATGGCGAACCAGACCGAGCAGATGGGAATCGTGAAGAAAAATCGGGCGGGGATGAGTCGAGAGTTTCATCAACTTCGGGACTATCAACTGGGAGACCGGCTTTCTCAGATTGATTGGAAAGCGAGTTCGAAGCGACGTTCTCTCATCACGCGAGATTACCAAGAACAGCGGGATCAAACTGTGATTTTGGCGCTGGATTGCGGTCGGCGGATGCGTGCATACGATGGAGGCGTGCCTCAATTTGACCATTGTTTGAATGCGATGCTGTTGCTTGCTTACACGGCACTAAGGCAGGGCGATCACGTTGGGGTGCTTGGTGTGGGTGGCGCGGATCGATGGCTTCCGCCCGTGAAAGGCGTGCAGTCCATGACTACTATTTTGAATCATCTCTACGATTATCAGACAACTCCAGCTCCGAGCGATTTTACGGAAGCTGCGCAACGCTTAATGGTGCGTCAGCAACGTCGGGCTTTGGTTGTTTTTCTCAGCAATGTGCGCGGGGAGGATGGGCATCAGTTGATTGAACCATTACGGTCGATTCGGAAAAAGCATGTGACCATTTTAGCCAACCTCCAAGAAGCCTCGGTTGCGGAGCGAATGAAAGCAGATGTGATGTCGCTAGATGATGCCTTGGAGGTGGGGGCAACTGCGATTTACCTTGAAGATCGAGAGCGTATGCTGGCGGAGCTTCGTGCGCATGGAGTTTACACGATTGATAGCCCTGCGAAAGATTTACCTGTTTCCTTGGCAAATGCATATTTGAGTGCGCGGGAGATGGTTTAATAGATAGAGAAAATGATGAATACTTTTTATAATGATTTTGATACGGAACGTGCTCACGACTGGTCGTCGGAGGGGGATTACCGAACTCCCTTTCAGATTGATCGAGACCGCGTGTTGCACACGCCTGCATTTCGTCGCTTGCAGAGCAAAACGCAGGTGTTTTGGAGCGGTGAGTATGATTTTTACCGAACTCGGCTTACGCACTCGCTGGAGGTCGCGCAGATTGGTCGATCGATTTGTCACTGGCTCAAGACGAGTTCTGAATTTTTAAATGATTCGTATTTTATTGATTCAGAGTTGGTTGAGGTGATTTGTTTGTCGCATGACCTCGGGCATCCTCCATTTGGTCATGCGGGGGAGAAAAGTTTAAATTATCTCATGCGGGATGTCGGAGGATTTGAGGGAAATGCTCAAACGCTTCGCTTGCTGGCCGATAGGATTTTTTCAGTAAAACAATCGGGCATGAACCCAACGCGGGCGTTTTTGGATGGGGTGCTTAAATACAAAACTCGATGGAGCGAGTTGCTGAATAACGATGGACCTCCGAAAAATCATTTTATTTATGATGAGCAGGCGAAGCACTTGGATTGGGCGATGGGAGGCGTGGCGTTTCCTAGTGAATTAACTCCAGGCAAGGTGAGGGATGGGTTCAAATCGATTGAGTGTCAGGTGATGGATTGGGCCGATGATACGGCGTATTCTCTCAATGACCTATCCGACAGCGTGCGCGCTGGATTTTTGTCGATCGCTCGGGTGGAGCGCTGGGCGAATCAAGAAGGAGAACCTTGTGGTGAGGGAACACCTTTAGGGGATTTGATTGATGCTATTCGCAACGACCGCATGGAGCCATTTGCTGGTCGGAGGATTGGCCGTTACATTCAATCGACTCGATTGGTGAAAGTGGAAAATTTTATGAGCGATATGAGCAATCGGTATGGATATGCTTTGGAAATTGATAACGAAGTGAGGAAAGAGTCTGAGGTGTTTAAACGTTTGGCGTTTGCTGTGGTGTTTTTGTCGCCTGAGCTCAAGCAGCTTGAATATAAGGGAAATTATATGCTTGGACGTTTGTGGGAGGTTCTCAAAACACGTTATGTCGATGCTGAGCCACTGAGTGGTGAGGAGTATCAAATTTTACCGAGGGCAGAAGCGTTGGAAATAGAATCGGTCAGTAATCGAGACGAGCGTGCGCGGTTGGTATGCGATTTTCTTGCAGGATTGACGGATTCCTCAGCAGTTCGAATGTATAAACGACTTTTTGTTCCTGACTTTGGCTCAATTGGAGATTGGGTGGGGTGATTTTTG
>CAZOWD010000168.1:0-4872 GCA_964583225.1 uncultured Verrucomicrobiales bacterium
AAATAAGATTTTAAATGAGGTGTGCCAAAGGGAACTTTCCAATAGTCGTGATCGGGATCCACGACAAATCGCATCAAAAATCCTCTCCAAAAAATTTCTTCGATCAAAGCCACCACGATGACGGCTCGGAAAAACCGCATCAGCAACGAAGACCAATAAACAAGCTGACTTCCTCCAAATTGATCAGCTAAATCTTGAGGGTTGAAGCCTTCGGTTCGAGGCATCACGCCCAATGCTTTTAAAATTCCAGTTTGTTCTCCATGCAATCCTAGCCATGTATGGAGTTGAGTTGGCAGAATCCAAAATCCAATCCCGATCGCCCCCATCAATACGCCCAGAAATACATGCCGACTCCATTTTAGCTCGTAGTTTTTACGGAAAAACACGAGCAGCGCCATCGCAACTATCGATTGAAGCGGGTAAATCCATTGCTCGGGGTAATGCCTCCACCAAGGAGCTTCTGGGTGTTTCCACTCGGGCCATCCCGTCAAGGCATACGGGATTACAATCAGCATAAACACAGCCAAAGGCAATACATGCGCCTTGGTTTTATCCTGCTGAATAGCGCGCCAGTCCATTATAAACTCCCAACAAAACGCTCCATACGATCCATCGCCACCTTCAATTCATCAAATGAAGTAGCGTAACAACAGCGCAAGAACCCTTGCCCCGCATCACCAAATGCATCGCCGGGAACAGCAGCTACATCTTCAGCTTCAAGCAAGCGCATGGCAAAATCTTGACTCGATAAGCCAGTTTTTGAAATATCTGGGAAAACGTAAAATGCTCCACCCGGAAGGTGACAATCCAAACCGATCTCATTTAATCGCCCAACGAGGAAATCGCGTCGGTGATGGTAGCTATCCCGCATTTCAATCATGGCAGTCGCACCATTTTCAAGAGCTTCTACAGCAGCAGATTGACTTGTAATGGAAGCGCAAAGCATGGCGTATTGATGGATTTTCATCATCGCCTCAATCAATGGTTCGGGAGCACAAGCGTAACCAATCCGAAATCCAGTCATTGCAAACGCCTTGGAAAAACCATGCAGCAGAACCGTGCGTTCCTTCATTCCTGGAAGGGACGCGATTGAGACGTGCGGATCTTTATCATCGTAGCGAAGCTCACTATAAATCTCATCGCTCAGCACAATCAAATCATGCTTGATGCATAAAGCCGCAATTTTTTTCAACTCCTCAAGAGGCATTACGGCGCCTGTCGGGTTGGTTGGAAAATTGAGCATCAACACCCGAGTTTTATCAGTGATGGCCGCCTCAAGCATTTCAGCTTTTAAAGCAAAGCCGTCTTGTTTGTGTGTGGCCACTTCAACCGGAACTCCGTAAGCAAGAGCTATACTTGGCAGATAAGACACATAACACGGAGTGTGGTAAACAACCTCATCTCCTGGGTTTAACAATGCCCGCAAAGCCAGATCAATTGCCTCAGAAACACCAACCGTGACTAAAATTTCTGAATCAGGCCGATATCCAACCTTAAAAAAACTATCCACATACTTGGAAATCGCTTTCCGTAGACTCGGCATTCCGAGGTTAGACGTGTAGCTGGTTTGTCCTTTTTCTAACGAATAAATAGCGGCCTCGCGAATATGCCAAGGAGTTGCAAAATCAGGTTCCCCCACTCCTAGAGAGATGACGTCGTCCCTCCCCTGCACGAGTTCAAAAAAACTTCGAATGCCCGAGCGAGGAATCCCCGCAACTTGATGAGATATTTTGGTGGAATAATCCATAATCACATTGAATTAGAGGCGTAAAAACGAATCTGATTCGTCAATTACGGGCTGACTAAAAGTCGTTCAGAAGGTTCTTCTTTTCCAAAAATAAACCCCTTCTCTTTGTAAGCTTTTAATCTAAAGTGAGTTGCTGTGGAAAGAACGCCATCGATGGTGCTCAATTTTTCAGAAACAAAACCAGCAACTTCGCGAAGGTCTTTTCCGTTCACAACAAGCAGCAAATCATATCCTCCGCTGGCAAGGTAACACGAACTGACTTGTCTGAATCGAGCAATGCGCATTGCTAAACGATCAAACCCGCCACCACGCTCAGGAGATAATTTCACCTCAATAAAGGCAGAAACTCCCAGTTCTCCAGCTTTCTCGTGATCGATAACAGCTTGATAACCAAGGATAACTCCTTCTTTTTCCCAATCAGATAGACGAGATTCCACCTCGGAGAGGCTAAGCCCTAGAGCCACAGCAAGCTCCTCGTCTGAGTAGCGAGCTTTGCTCTGTAACAACGTGAGTAGCGGGTCGTTCATAATCGTTTTTGAAATCGGTTATTTATTAATCGCCAAAGCAAATGCCTAAAGCGCGTGCAGTGTTGACCAACTCGCCTGCAGGATCCACAAGACGAAGCTGATGCACAGCACGCTCGATAGGAACAGATCCCACGCTATAAGATTCATAACTCACCATGTGGCCAAATTCTTTTTGAGCAATCAACTCAACAGCCTTCACGCCAAAGCGAGCACCGAGAATACGGTCCAACGATGTGGGAGATCCACCGCGCTGAAGGTGACCCAAAGTGCAAGAGCGGGTGTCTTTTCCAGTAGTTGCTGCGAGGTGAGCCGCGACAATTTCGCCAACACCTCCCAAGCTTACTTCACTTGCTGCGCCCTCTTGCTTGATGACGAGTTGACCGCCGCTTAACTTAGCGCCTTCGGCAACAACAATCAAAGAACTGCGCTTGCCTTCGGACTCACGTTTTTTAAGGAATTCAGTTACATTATCGAGGTCGAAATCAACCTCTGGAAGCAATACAACATGAGCACCACCAGCAATACCGCCCCAAAGAGCAATCCATCCAGCGTGGCGTCCCATTACCTCAAGCACCATAACGCGCTTGTGACTTTGAGCCGTTGTCTGAAGGCGATCCAAAGCATCTACAACAGATGAAACCGCACTATCGAAACCAAAAGTCATCGCAGTGGCTTGCAGGTCGTTATCGATTGTTTTAGGTACGCCAACCACATTGAACCCTTCTTGGTTCATTTGGAGAGCTGTTGTTAATGATCCATCACCCCCGATAACTACCAAGGCTTCAACGCCTAATTTTTTCACGTTATTCCGAGCAATGCTCATGACATCCTCTGGAATTTTAGCGACGTTTCCTTCGCCAACCTTAGCCGCAAAGTGTCCTTTATTGGTTGTTCCAAGAATGGTTCCTCCCAATTTGCCGATTCCAATGGTATCGTCTGGGGTTAAAGTCATAAAATCTCCGCCTTCAGGAAGAAGACCTTCAAATCCGTCACGGAAGCCTAAAACTTCCCAACCTTTTTTATCTGCTGCTCCTACAACACCGTTAATGACGGCATTCAATCCTGGGCAATCGCCCCCACTGTTTAATACTCCGATACGCATAATGTTTACTATTTAGTTAATGATAAGTTTGTTGATAAATTAATTTATATTTGAGGCACGATTAAATATTCGCGTTTCTCTTCAGAAACGGGATAACCTGCGTCCCCCCACTGTTTGAATGCCGCCCACCCTTGTGTAACAAGCATGGATGTCTGGCGAAATCTGTCTGGGCTTCCAAGAACTACGACTACCAGATCTCGACGGCGGATAAGGGATCGACCGTCACCTAACTTGGTTACAATCGGCGTGCGATGTGAATTGACGGCAAGACATTGCCCAGCCAAAGCACTTTGTCCAGTCTTGATCCCATTGATTTGCATTTTGCCGAGCAATCGGTTCGTGTTAAATACCCGATAAAACCGTTCCACTCCTTGGATGTTCGTCATCGAAATCTTACGCGAATCTTGTTTTACGTAAAACATGAAAGCTGAATCGCGAAGTGCGTAAACACACAATCTTGCCATATCCGCGGCCGTAGAATATCCTTTTTTATGAGGTAAATTTAATCCGTAGGGGGTAACAAAACGCGTGCGGCGCATTCCTAAAGCTTTTGCCAAAATGTTCATCTCATCCACAAATATTTTTTGTGGATCTCCCCTCTTCTGACGACGAATCAACAACTCTTGTCCGATATGGACCGCCAACGCGTGCATTGCCATATCATCGGAGCCCAGCATAGCGGAATAAATAGCATCACGCATCGAAAGGTGATCTCCAGGGCTAAGTCCCATAGGGTTTGCACCCCCAAAACTTAACGCGCTGTCAGGGATGACAATTTTAGTTGTCAGGCTCGTATGTGAACGCTTTGCCCAGTCCAAGGCAACCTTCGCTGCCGCTATTTTTGCCAAGCCTGCAATAGGGCGTTTTTTTTCAGAGTTCGATGCCAGTAGCACTCGCGCGCTATTGGCCTCCATCACGATATAGCTCTCCGCAGCATTTGCGCACGATAACACAAATGCCGTGATGATAGGTAAAATTAAAAAAAATCGTTTCATTCTAATGTAGAAATTCAGCTCTGCGCGGCGACACTACCCTAATATAAGAATCTTACAACACTTGAATCCGTTCTTGTCATTTTCTAATTCAAAGCTACCTTGCGCCCGCCTGCAAACGCTTAATCGATTAAGCTGCCGTAAAAATAAACTTATTTGGCAAATTTCAGGCACTTGCCCGCGCGCTAATGGCGGCGCAACACTCAGAATTAACATAGATCTCAGCAACTCGCTCCCGCGGAAAAGCCCGCGCCGAGAAACTAAGGTCTCTCATTAAAAAAGAACCACTTCGAACGTGGTAATCAGCCGCCCATCAGCGCACAACACATAACCCATAACGACTTATTAGATAATGTCTCAAGAAAATACAAATCAGTCCCGCAACGAAGGGGGCCAGCGCCGTCAAGGCAACAACAATCGTAACCGCAACGGAAATAACCGCAATCGCAACAGAAACGGACGCAACAGAAACCGCCAAGGAGGTCAAGGACGCCAAAACAACAA
>CAZOWD010000169.1:0-2995 GCA_964583225.1 uncultured Verrucomicrobiales bacterium
GAAAGCGTTAAAAATGATTTGCGAAGTATTAGGGGGTGGTTTACAGAATGCCTGTGATGAAAGTAATTATGATTTACGGGAGCGAGAATGATAAACCATTCATGCAACCAGCCCGCACGTATTTAGAAGAAAATGAAGTCGCTTATGACGAAGTGGTGCTTTCTGCACACAGAAATCTCAGTGAGTTGATTGATTTTTTGGCGGATCTTGAGAAATCTGGCGAAAAAGCTGTGATTTTGGCGATTGCTGGATTGGCAGCGGCGCTCCCTGGCGTGGTTGTGATGAAAACGTCGCTTCCTGTAATTGGAGTTCCTGTTCCTGGAGGTCCTCTGAACGGAGTTGATGCGTTGCTTTCGATCAGCCAACTTCCTGGTGGCGTTCCTGCTACGACAGTGGGATTGCACTCCAAAGCACCCATGAATGCCGCTATGGCAGCGCACCGGATTATTTCGCTTGCCGAAGCTTAATCACCCATTTTTTCACCTTAACTGATTTGTTTTTATGTCCACGATTTCCATGACAGCTGAAGAGGTTGTTAGCGCCATAGATAGCCTCGCAACCCAAATTTACCATGCAAACCCGAGAGGAGGCTACGCTTTGGTTGGCTTGAGAAGTCGGGGAGATGAGGTGGCGGAGCGAATCTTGAGGCGGTTGCGCGACCGCGGGATCGATTCCCCAATGGGAGTGCTCGATATTTCTCTGTATCGCGATGATTTTGCACATATGAGTTTAAATCCAGCGTTGCAGAGTAGCGAGATCCCTTTTGAGGTGGATGGTTCGCATTTGATTATTGTGGATGATGTGTTGTTCACTGGGCGCACTGTTCGCGCGGCGATTGACGCGATTATGGATTACGGGCGCCCCGCCAAAGTGGAGTTAGCTTGCCTGATTGATCGAGGCCATCGAGAGCTTCCATTTTTCCCAACTTATGTTGGAAAAGAAATTGAGACAGAGCGGATGGATCACGTGGATGTAAAGCTCAAGCAAACTGATGGCGTTGATTCCGTCGAGATCATTTCGCCTTCAGGGCAGTAATTACCATCATTGAGAATGGCTAAAATTCCGGAGAAAAAGCGAGACTCTCGGGAGCTTCAAGAGTTGAGGAATCGGAATGCGTTTTCAGTGCGTCCGCCCGTATTGCAACTTCAGAAACTAGCTGTCCCTAAACCAGTTTTAGTCTTTTTTTACCTTTTATCGGTAACGGGAGCGGGATTGGTTGGGTATTCTTTTTCTTCGTATGGACCAGTGCTAGACCTTTATTTTAAAGCGGGGTTTGGCTGTGTTGCTGTTGTGTTGGTGATGGTATTTTTTATTTTTCTGAAAAAACCGAGATCGAGACATCACGCAGCATTTTTACTCATCATTTCATTGCTTGTATTGGTGTTTGGTTCTGTGTATTACTTCGAACAGTTTGAGCCAAAACAAGCCCATGACGACACGCAAGGACCTATTAGATATTGAATCTCTCAGCCGAGAGGAGATCGTGCATTTGCTCGATCAAGCCGGCCCATTTAAGGAATTATTCACTCGATCCGTCAAAAAGGTCCCGGCCCTCAAGGGGAAGTCGGTCCTGACGCTTTTTTATGAGCCAAGTACGCGAACGCTTTCTTCTTTTGAAGTGGCTGCAAAACGACTTTCGGCAGATGTGACCACATTTGATGTTCCTCATTCTTCTGTTGTAAAAGGGGAATCGGTTCGGGATACAATTGCGACTTTGCAGGCGATGCGGACTGATTACATCATTGTGAGAAATCAGTTGGCTGGCCTCCCCATGGTGATTGCTCGCGAGACCAAAGCGTGTGTGATCAATGCGGGTGACGGTGCCCATGCGCATCCCACTCAAGCGTTGTTGGATGGGTTTACGTTCCGCGAAGTGTTTCCCGAAATGAAAGGGAAAAAGATTCTGATAGTTGGCGATATTTTACATAGCCGAGTGGCTCGTTCGACTACGATGATTATGCGAAAGTTGGGCGTTGAGGTCGCTTGGCTGGGGCCTGGCTCTTTGGTTCCCAAACACGGACCTAAAGAGGTGAAGCGTTTTACGAACTATGACGAAGCAATGAAATGGGCTCCGGATACCATTTACCTGCTTCGAATTCAGATGGAACGTCAGAGTGCGCCATTTTTCCCAAGTCTCCGTGAATACACAAAACTCTACGGAGTGACCCCCGAGCGGTTTAAGAAGATCGAAGATGATGGGACTTACATCATGCACCCTGGTCCTGTAAACCGAGGCGTGGAGCTTTGTGATGCCGTGATGGATTACCAGCGAAGCTTGATCGATCGCCAAGTAGAAAATGGAATCGCAGCTCGGATGTCTGTGCTTTATTGGCTGAAGTCTGAAGCAAATACCGAAGCCTAAAAAAATATAAAAAATCATGTTACTTATTAAAAATGCCCAAATCGCAAGCGAAGACTCTGATCAGTTGACGCCAGCGGACGTGTTGGTTGAAAATGGAACGATCACACAAATTTCTCAAGGTATCGAAGAGCCTTCTGGCGCCGAAAACTTGAAGGTGATTGATGCCAAAGGTAAGGTGCTTCTCCCGTCTTTGTTTGATACGCATGTTCACGTGCGCGAGCCGGGTCAGGAGGCAAAAGAAACGATTAAAACGGGAACGGAAGCTGCCATTAACGGTGGTGTGACGGGGGTTGTTTTGATGCCAAATACCTCGCCGGCTATCGATTCGGCAGCGATGGTGAATACGATTTATGACATCGCTAAGCGTGATTCTCGTATTCCAGTTTACACTTCTGGGTGTATTACAAAAGGTCGAGAGGGGAAGGAGTTAGCAGGGATTGATGGAATGTTGCAAGTTGGCGTAAAAATGCTAACGGATGACGGAGATGCCGTGCCTGACCTTTCATTGCTCAAGCGTGCCATGGAGTATGCTTCTGAGTTTGATTGTTTTTTTGCAAGCCACTGTGAGATTTTGGAGCTTTCTGGTCCTCGGGCGCTTAACGAAGGGGTGATGAGTTTCCGTTTAGGGATTCC
>CAZOWD010000169.1:3095-4855 GCA_964583225.1 uncultured Verrucomicrobiales bacterium
AAAGCATTGTTAGAGGGGCTTAAGGAAGGAGTGTTTGATATTATTGCTACAGACCACGCACCTCACACGCCATTTGAAAAAGCGCAAGATTTTGTATCGGCTCCTAACGGGATCACTGGTTTGGAAACGGCGTTAGTTTCTCTTTACCATCACTTTATGAAAAAAGGTGAGTTTGGTTGGGACTTAATTGTAAAACGCTATTCGGCCGAGCCACGACGGATGATGGGGCTAGAGCCCGTTCCTGTGAAGGAAGGAGGCAAGGCTGAATTCATTTTGTTTGATCCTAACGGGCAAACAACATTTACCGCGGAATTTATGCAGTCAAAAAGTCAAAATACTCCATTTTTAGATCAAACTTTGGACGGTAGTATTGATCTCGTCGTGTTTAACGGCGAGGTGCTTTTAGAGCGCTAATCAAACGGGATGTTTTTTATTACCCAAAAAATGAAGAGTCAGGTTTTTAGATGCCTGGCTCTTTTTGCATTTTTACTGACCGTTGCTTGCCAGAGTTCTCGCGTGGAGCATCAACCTGTTAGCGCACAAGAACAACTCAGGGTGATGCATCGCGATGAGGTTCTTGTTCGGCAGTTGTTGCAGCAAAATTTACAGTTGCGCCGCGATTTTCTTGCGTTGAAAGCGTCTGGAAAATGGCAACAGACGGGTTATTTTTCGGCACAAGAGAGTGATCGCTTAGAGGGGCTTCTTTTTCGCTACCATGCAATTCATGGGGGATTGCTTCAGATTGCGGATCGGTATAAAAATTTTGAAACGGGGAGTAGGGGGGCTAAGCTGCGAGCTTCGGCGCAGAAACAATTGATCGCTCAGGCGGAGTTTGCGGTGAAAACATTTGCGGGGGATGAAGTGGCGATTAAAAAGTTGAATCAGCGGTTTCCTCGATCAGAAATTCCAGCGCGGACGTATGATCATTTAGTGGATTTATTGAAGCCAGAGGTGGGGCGAGTGGCTGAAAATGTGGGGCGGAGTATTGAAGAGGAGTTTTCGAAATCGGCATATGCGGTGCAGGCTGAGTTGTTTTACAGGGTGTCGCGTTTTAAAAATCCGCGAGCTCACTTAATCCAATTTTCAGAGGCTCAGAAGAGAGAGGTTGTGTCTATGTTGCAACCAGGCGATATTATTTTGAGTTACACATCGGGTTACGTGAGTTCATTTTTTATCCCTGGAAAGTTTAAGCATGCGATGATTTTTGTGGGGACGGTGGAGGACCGAAAAAAAATAGGCTTGGTGGGAAGTCGAGTGCATTTGCCCGGA
This sequence comes from uncultured Verrucomicrobiales bacterium, assembly GCA_964583225.1. Taxonomy (GTDB): domain Bacteria; phylum Verrucomicrobiota; class Verrucomicrobiia; order Verrucomicrobiales; family Akkermansiaceae; genus Oceaniferula. The sequence goes on from CAZOWD010000169.1 coordinate 4,365, forward strand.
GGAAAAACCAAGGAACGTCAACGGTTGAAAAACTTTACTCAAGGGAAGACCTTGAGTGGACGACCTGCAAATATGATTGAAGCGGTAGCTGAAGGCGTGAAGTTTAGTCAATTAGAGCATGTGATGGATACTCATATTAACCGTTTGGCGGTGATCCGTCCCGTGTTGAGCGATCGAGAAAGAGTGGAGTATTTGTCTCGCGTCTTTTCCTATCTCGGTCAGGAATACGACTTTGAATTTGATTTTGCTGACGCGAGTCGGCAGGTGTGTACCGAACTTCTATATCGTTCGTTAAATGGAATCGGAGGCATTGAATATCAACTAGAAATGCGTTCGGGGCGCTTGGCAATGACTGCTGATGATGTGTTGAACTATTGGCTCGATAAAAATCCAGAGAGTTTTCAATTTGTTTTATTTGCCGAAGAGGAACCCATGAATCTCGGACATCGTGCTCGGGTTTTGATAGGTAAAAAGGGAGAGTCTAGGCTGAG
>CAZOWD010000170.1:0-4854 GCA_964583225.1 uncultured Verrucomicrobiales bacterium
CGGACGGTCAAAACAATGAAAATAAACAACATGAAAAAAATCATCGAGCACCTACTCTCTCAAACTTCCTTCACCCATCAAGCGGTGCTTAGAAAAGATTTTGTTTAAAAAATGATAATTTTTTTTAATCGCTCAAATTATTACGCCCTTTAGCCCGTTCCCACGCGGCTTCCATCTCATCGAGCGTTGCCGATTTTAAATCTTTTCCCTCCTCCTTCAGCGATTTCTCTACCGCTGCAAATCGAGTTTCAAATTTTACATTGGTCGCTTCCAGCAAAATTTCAGGATCGAGCTTATGCCTTCGGGCAAGCCCAACAACAGCAAACATCAAATCGCCAAGCTCCTCGCTCAACAATTCTCGGTCGCCCGATTTTAATTCATCCTCCACCTCAGCGAGTTCCTCTCGAATTTTATCGATTGAACCTGCATCATCTGGCCAATCAAACCCAACTTTCGCCGCTTTTTTCTGAAGTTTTGCCGAGCGAAGCATCGCGGGAAGCCCCTTCCCTGTGTTGTGTAAATACGGTTGGTCTTCGTCTCCTTTTTCCTGACGTTTAATAGCATCCCACTGAGCGAGAACGCCCTCGGTATCGCTCACGGAACTATCGCCGTAAACGTGAGGGTGACGCCGAACGAGCTTTTCGCTCACTCCACGCGCCACATCATCTAAGTTGTAGCGTCCGGCCTCCTCCGCCAACTCACTATGAAAAACGACCTGCAAGAGCAAATCTCCCAACTCTTCCTTGAGGTGATTCCAATCGTTTCGGCGGATAGCGTCCACCGTTTCGTAAGTTTCCTCAATGAGGTTTGGCAGCAAACTTTCATGCGTCTGCTCGGCATCCCAAGGACATCCACCGGGTGCTCGGAGCCGATGAATAATGGCACGAAGCCGACTCAGTTGAAGCCCGTCTTCGGGGCAATCGATCATTTCTGGATCTGTCATAAAATTGATTAAGTTGGTGAAAACGCCACTAATTGCCAGAAGACCGACGAAGCACTTCGCGCTCAGCATCCGTCAAACTTTGAATCCCTTCGCGATTCACCTTATCGAGAATCCGATCCACTTCGGAATCGTCCAAATTAATATGCGTGCGAGGACGCAACTTACTTTCTCGGACCACCGTGGCATCGAGCACCTGGCGCCTCCGACGCCCGCCACCTCCAATTCTATCCACAAACCCGAGAACCCACGGATTTTTCATCAGCAAAAAGCCGAGAATAGCGCCACCCAAGTGACCAGCCTCCCCTCCAGCATTACTCAAATTAAACACAGTGGTAAACACCGCAATTCCCAAGACCCCCAGTGCAAACGTCCTCATTTTCATAGGAATCGGAGGGAAAAGAAGACGCACCACCAAATCTGGGGCCATCACCGCCACGGCAATCAAACAGGCATAAATTCCAGCAGAAGCCCCCACCAAAGGGATGTAAGACGATGGCATCCACATTCCGCCACCCAGATTGATCATCTCTTTCCCAAACACTCCCATCTGGTAAAGCAACGAATAAAACAAGGCCCCCGCAGCACCGCAGAGCAGATAATACACTAAAAACTTCTTACTCCCCCACCACTGCTCCACAAACGAGCCAAACATATACAGAGCAAACATATTAAAAGCAATATGCCCTAGGTTAGCATGCAAAAACTGAAACGTTACAAAACGCCAAACCTGACCGTGCTGAAACACCGTCGCCACACTAAAATGACCATATGCCGTCAGCAAGTTCCCCGTTAATACATCCAAAATAAAAACAGCCACATTAATAATAAGCAACCATTTCACCACAGGACTTCCATCCAAACGTGAAGGTTGGCGAGGCATACCTCCCTGAGGCATCCGGCTGTATTGTCGATCTGCAAATCCCATAAACGAACCAAGAAGTAACACGCCTACCACACTCCTGCAAGGGGCAGTATGCGTATTTTTTCTCGATCATTCACCCGATTTCTAAAAATTCCCATCATTCCCAACTCGACACCTAGGATTCTCTACGGCATCATCCCACCCGAACATGGTAGGATACACGTCGATCAAAACTCTCATCTGGCCCGTCGCTCTGACAGTGCTCGGAGTTTTGGTGGCATCGTGGATGGTTCCCCGTGAAGTCATCGCCGTTCAAGAACACCTCATTGGCTTCCCCGACACCGATGTTTTTAGCCACGAAGTGCGCCCATGGTTGCTAGGTCTCCTTTGCATGCTCCCTGCCGCAGGAGCGTGGATGTATCATTTCTCAGGAACTCTCGACCGCTATATAGCGCGTCAATTTTTAAGCACATTTGCCCTCTGCATGGGAGCGCTCCTTGCCATCTTCGTTCTGATGGATCTACAAAATAACATGTCCGACTTCAAAGAGGCTGAGGACACCATGGGACTGATCGCCACCTACTACGGCATCAACATCCCCGCCATTTTTGTTTTTCTACTGCCCTACGTCCTTCTCCTCTCGCTTCTCTACTGTTTGGGTAAAATGTCCCGGCACCAGGAAATTGTCGCCATGATCCAAACGGGCCGAGGTGTTCTGCGGATAGTCAGGCCACTTTTAGTAACTGGCGCATTCGCCTCCATGATCTGCCTCATTTTCAACTACCACTGGGGACCATGGGCTGAGGGACATAAAGACATCATCCTCGATATGGCAAAAAACGGACACGCCGACAGCGCTCACTCCGTGCTTTACCACGATAAAAATTCCAACCGTGTCTGGCTCGTCGGCGCCTTCCCCTATCGATTTGAAAAATCGGGCACCATTCGCAACATCTCAATCAAAGAATTTGATAAAGACGGGTTCCCGACCTCGATCCTTCAAGCCACATCTGCCACCTGGTCTAGAAAAGACAAACATTGGACGTTTTCTGGCGTCACCTTAATCGACCTCACGGCAAAGCCCATCCCAGTCAAAGCCAACACGGAAGACACCATCGTCAGAGACTGGCCTGAAACTCCTTGGCAACTCGTTAAACCTGGTCTCGACCAAAGCCACCTCGGCATCCCAGGGCTCAACAGCTGGCTCAAGGCAAACGAAGGCGTTGAATGGGCAAACCGACGCCCCTACCTCACCCAGTGGCACTACCGATTCGCCCAACCCGTCATCTGCCTCATCACCATCTTGCTCGCGGCCCCCTTGGGCATTGTCTTCAGCCGACGCGGTATCGGTGGCGGTGTATCCATTGCTCTTTTCCTCTCTGCAGGCATGCTCTTTTGCTCCACCGTATTTCTCACCTTTGGCGAAGCTGGCTACATACCTCCTATCCTCGCAGCATGGAGCACCAATATTCTGTTCACTTTGATTGCGCTTTACCTCCTTCACCGCCGGATTACGGGTCGACCAATCTACCAAAGCATCATGAAAATCCTCCACACCGAGGGATAATCATAAAAAACAGAGAATGAAAATTTTCCACCTTTCATGCTTGACCTTCGACGGCTAGCCCCCTAGCTTCCGCGTCCCGTCACCGAGTGATCATCACTTCGACGAAAAAATCTCGCGTATCCTACGCGCCCAAAACGCGTAATTTCACGCAACCACAAACTTAACATCACATCCATTATTCTCATGAGAGGTATCGAAATCCAAAAAGGTGAGCCCGTCGACCGCGCCCTCAAGCGTCTTAAAAACATGCTGGACAGCGAAGGCATCCTCGAAGAAATGCGCCGTCGTCGCTCATTTGAAACAGTGAGCCAGCGCAAGCAACGCAAAGAGCGCTCAGCTGTCAAACGTCACGCCATCCGCTGGCGCTTCCAACGCACCAAGCCTGCGTCTGACGAGACAACTGATTAGTTTGTCTGGGGAATCCACCCCACTACTAAAACACTCCCAAAAAATAACTTTCTCAAAAGCACTCCAATCGGAGTGCTTTTTTTGTGCGCTTTTAACCCACCTTCACTCGGCCGATTTTCGAAGAGTCAGCATCGTAAGACACTTGGGAAGTTCTCCCTCTTCAAAATGCGCCACCTTTACTTCATCATACCCCTCAGCAAGCATTTTCACCGCAGATTCATCGAAAAAACGCACGACAAATCCCCCCTCCAACTCATAAAGCATCTCACCCAACCTAACGCCCGTCCCACAAGCAGGGTCGCTATCATTTCTAACCGTCAGAACATTCACGCCTCCCGGTTTTAACACACGCAGAACCTCTCGATTCAAAAATTTCAACTCCTCATCAGTTAGCTCCATACAATAAAGCATATGAGAATAGCAGGCGTCAACAGAACGATCAGGCAACGGTAAGGGCATACGGATGTCATGCTGGGTCACCCGCAAATTGCCAACCAACTCCTGCGACTCAACTCTCTCTAAAATCAACTTCAACGCAGCATCTGCATAATCCATTGCATGCAAATCAAACCCAGATCGAAGAAAAAACAAAGAGTCTCGCCCCTCACCGCTTCCCAGTTCAAGAATCTCCCGAACCCCAGTCTCTCGAAAAACACTCACGGCATGCTGAGCTGAAAAACTAGGTTCAAGTCCAAATGACCGACCACTTCCCCAAACATCTTGCCAATGCGCCTGTTGCGCATCTATCGGTTCAGTTTGATTTTGCGAAATTTTCATAGTTGCCAAATAACCAATCAAGACGATTAAACATTCAAAAATCAGCCACCTCAAATTAAATACTTATTTTTCTGGAATATTTTTCAAACTCGGTTATCTTACGATCATGACTTGAAACGAGGCACACTCCTCGTCCAAAGATTCCCCCATCCATTTTATGCTTATCCTCCGTCATCTTCTGACTCTTTTATTAGCACTGCAAATCGTCAACCCGATGTGCAAGTGTGACGGAATAGCTGGCAACTCCACTTGCAAGAGCAGTGATTCTGCTCCGCCACTCGGGCAACACGCTTGTTG
>CAZOWD010000171.1:0-3489 GCA_964583225.1 uncultured Verrucomicrobiales bacterium
GCTGAAAGCACAATCTATATGAGCCCCGAGCTAGGGCGAAGCCCGACCCTCGGGGGCTATGAAAGCCTCGGTCATTATGTGTGCTGAAGGCACACCCTATAGAATTTCACGAAAAACCTTAGCTCATCTCTCTATGGGATGTGCCTTCAGCACATGGTTTTCTTTCACCTCCATAAAAACCCAACGGGTCGTCCTTCGGCCTCGCGTCGGGCTCGTATGGGTTGTGCCGTTGGCACATGGGGAGCGTCTTCGTTTCGATGATGCCACTGCGGATTCTAGGATAAATCTGACAGGCACAACGACAACCGAGCTTCAGAAAAACCTCACCTCACCAATAAAAACGCTCAACAATTTACGGTTTCTTTGCCGTATAAACACTAGCCACCCCAAAACTTAAGGGGGTGCATTGAGCTTCGGTCCAACCAGAAGACTCAATCAACGCGTTCATTTCATCCCCGCTAGGGAATTGCTCGATCGTGCCAGCGAGATAATCATACGCATCTCCCTCGCCAGTCAGCAAACCCGCAATTTTGGGTAACACTTTATTGAGGTAAAAACGATACGGTCCCCGCAAAATTCCAGTAGGCAAAGAAAAGTCTAACACCAACAAATGCCCGCCTGGGCGCACCACCCGGCGCATTTCCTGAAGTGCATCTGGCCAACTTGCCATATTGCGCAATCCAAATGCCACGGTAAGCACATCAAAAGAATCGTCCTCAAACGGCATATTTAAAGCATCCGCCACAACCGTTTTTTTCACGCCGCGCTCAGTGGCATGCGCGAGCATTTCTTCACAGAAATCAGAGCCTGTCATCTCGGCATCTGGACAATCGCGTTGGATTTGCAATGCCAAATCCCCCGTTCCCGTCGCCACATCCAAAATATGTTGAGGCTCCCACGCCTTCACCATCTTCCCCACTTTTTTACGCCAAAGAATATCCGTTCCCAAACTGAGCACGTGGTTCGTGAGCACATAGCGGTCGGCTATCCGACTGAACGCTTTTTTGACATATCCTGGATCCTGCATGAGAGAAGGAGAAATAATGAGAAAGCAAAAAGATGCAAGTGAAATGACTAGCCAGGAAGAATGTCGCGGTAAATCCCGGGATCACTGCCCTCAATCTCCGTAGCCCCGCAAACTTTTTCATAAAACTCCTTAGGCCCCACACCGCCAATCACAGCGTAAACATATCCCATTTCTTTTAAGCCCTCCATACATTTAAAAAGAAGCGCCTTACCTATGCCTAAGCCTTGTGCCGAATCTCTCACGCCCGTAGGTCCATAAAACCCACGCGCCGTGGTTTCATAACAGGCAAAACCGAGAATTTCCCGCTCCCGCGTAGCAATGTAACAAGTCACAGGCTGGCGCGCACACGCCACTTCCACCTCGCTCGCCCACTTTGATGAAAAATGCTCCTCAACCCAAGCCGCCACAATATGGCGCTCATAAACTCTCACCCGACGCAAAATCACGCCTTGATCTTCAACGGGATCGTAAATTTCTTGAGTTTCAGGCAATTCATACAAGCGCACCAACATGTCAATCATGCGCATTTTCTACAACATCCCCCAGCCATACGCTAGCGATTTTTTAACTCAGTTTGAGGAACTACCACCTGCGCTGCCGCTTGCGCCAAATCCTGCGCACCCTTCGGCTTTTTTCCAGCTTTCTTGACGGGTTCATTGTAAAACGAGGAATAAAAAACACAACCGCCTAAATAATTGCCTAAGGCCGAGGGATGGCTACCGTCCTTTCCATACAACCCTTCACCCAATGGCGTCGCCTTCACGGTTGACCACACGCGCCCAACAGGAACAATCCATATACCACCCGTTTCTTGACTCACAGCGTTATACCCGCAAATCAAACGCTCCTGCATCGCCTTATACGTGTCATTGGGAAATTCTTTAGCGTGTTCTTTATCCCCCTCTTTTCTACCCCAAGTTAAAAAGTAAACGGGAACAGCTCCCGCCTTTCTCACTTCAGCCACCAGCTTTTTAGAAGCCTCCGTCATGTAGGCTTTTCGGATATTTTCAGGCAATGAGGGGATTTGGCTCTGCTCCTGAAGCACGACAACATCCCACTTTCCCTCTCGTATCTTGGCCAACGTCTTCTCTGACTTTGCATGTCTTTTTAATGTCCAACTTGAATGCGTAGCTTGAGCGACCTCCACCTTCTTCCCCTCATTCTTTGCGATTCGGGCAAATTGTTTGGGAATTTTAAAACTATAACTATTCCCCACAAACAACACATGCAAAACGTCTGCAGAACGCACACGATCGAGCAACTCCTGCTGAGCCTTAGGCGTTGCCCCAAACCCAAATTGAGCAAACAACACCACGCAGAAACACATCCAAATCGTCCAAATTTTCATGCGTTTTATTTTTTTGCGTTCTCCTCATCCGACAAACTCTGCTCAACTTTCCGAGCTTCTTCGAGCACATCGACGACTGCAGCCTGCGCCGCATCTTCTCTTTTTCTACGTTGTTGAGCCAACTCGGCCGCCAACTCGGCCCCATACAAAAACACCTGCATCGCAAAATAAATCCAAAACAACACCAGCACCAAAGTCATCGCGCTTCCGTAAATGCTTCCAAACTGAGAATGCGCCAAAAACTGAGCTAATCCAACCTTCAACACAAATAACAACAACGCACTCACCCCACCGCCTATCAAAGCCTCCTTAAATTGAGGCGGGCGCACTGGTAGCCACCGCATCGCCACAGCCGAAAGAAAAACCATACCACAAAATGACAACACCGGAGCTACGCCCGTTGCTAACATCGTCAACCATGAATAATGATCCATCGATTTCAAAAGCACAGCAGCCATCGTTTCAAAAATTACGGCGCTCGCAATAAACACCCCGAGAATCAAAAGCATGGCTAGCGAAGCCAAACGCCCAATAACTCCAGCAAAAGCGGCCTTTCGCCCCTTCCTTCGCGGTTCACCAAACACCTTCCCCAATGCCTTCCGCAACTCAGCAATCATTTTAGTTGCCGAATAAAACAAAAATAAAAAACCAATCACTGGAGAAGCTCCAGACCACTGAGAAGTGACTCCTGTTTTTAAAATTTGAGCAAAATACGTTCCTACATTCGATCCCGCCACTCGGTGCGTTTCCATCAATAAAATGTTCGTCGCCGTTTTTTCATCAACGAAAATCGACGCGATGAAAATACCAACCAAAAGAATGGGAACGAGAGAAATCAAAGAATAAAAAGCCAACGCAGCCGCTTCATCAGCGTGTTTATGACGCCACCACATATGAGCCGCCCGCCACAAATGCAGGCCCCACAACTGGATTATCTTTAAAAATTTCATACTCTGAGACACCCAATATACACCAACAATAGCTCATGGCGAGTCTCGATAATCCGCATTCTACAACAGGACAATCAAGCTAAGGATAAGTCTATAAACTTGATTCCAAATAAGGGATGAAAAACTTAGTAGGCAGTAGCGCGTAGCAAGTAGCCGCAAGCGAC
>CAZOWD010000171.1:3589-4807 GCA_964583225.1 uncultured Verrucomicrobiales bacterium
CAGCGAACGCTCTCGTCCGTGTAAAATTCATCATTCCCCTCAGTTGCCGGAAGAAACTTTCCGCGAGCTTCGAGAAACTCAATAGCCTCATCTGGAGTCATTCCGTTTACGGAGCAACTACAATACGTTGTCGTAATTCCAAAGGTGTCGATGATCGCTTTTTTGAGAGTCGCGCGTGTGTAATTCTCACCGGAATCCATCATCATCTGCATAATATCGTGAACATGTGCTTCTTGCATGCGGAAATTTTAAAGGTATTTTTTCACCACGCAAGGAAAATAAAGAAATAAAACTCCGAAAATATGACACAGGATAAAATCTCCAACCTCTCATATTATAAGTTCGCAGAATTCAAGAACTGCCGTAAACTCCAGCCATGGCAAATATCGGCGAACGCGCACAACTTACCATCCTCCGAAATTCAACTCCCGGACTTTTTTTAGATTCCGAGAGCGATCTCGGTGAAATTCTGCTACCTAAGCGAGAAATCCCAGAAGACTGCCAAATCGGCGACAAACTCGATGTTTTTCTCTACCGCGATTCCCAAGACCGCCCAGTCGCCACACTCCAACACCCCAAAGTCATGCCTGGCGAATTTGCCTATCTTGAATGCCTCGACGTCACTGGCATCGGCTCATTTCTCGATTGGGGACTCCCCAAGGACTTATTTCTCCCCTTCAGGGAACAGCAAAACCGACTCGAAGCCGGACGATCCTACGTCGTTTACGTTTATGTAGATCCTGAAACAGACCGCATTGTTGCGAGCCGTCGCCTAAACCGCCATCTCAGCAAAGAAACCCCACGCTACCTTATCGGAGAAGAAGTCGACCTTTTAATCTACTCCAAAACCGACCTAGGCTACAAAGCCATCATCAACGGGTCTCACAGCGGTATCATTTTCGCAAACGAAGTCTTCCGAAAAATCAGGGCTGGAGAAAAAACGAAAGGATACATCAAACAAATCCGATCCGACGGAAAAATTGACCTATCTCTCGATCCTCCCAACCGCAAACGCATCGACAACTTAGAAGAGCGAATCGAAGCCGAACTCGATCGCCGAAACGGTTACTGGGAACTCTGCGATAAAAGCTCGCCCGAAGACATTTCAAAAGCTCTTGGCGTCAGCAAAAAAGCCTTCAAACAAGCCACGGGAGCCCTTTTTAGAAAACGCAAAATCACCATCAGTCCCGATGGAATCCGCCGAGTTTCGGAATAGCT
>CAZOWD010000172.1:0-4804 GCA_964583225.1 uncultured Verrucomicrobiales bacterium
TGGAATACGGTTACGAATTGAAAGATATCTTCGCCCAATGGCTGAATCATTTAGGAAATGTTATTCGTCTTCTAGTCCTTGTGTAATGAGGTTTTTGCAGCTTTCAACGGAAAGGAAACTGCGGGTTTTAGGTTTATTTTCCTCCGACTTGTTTGTAGCGCGCTTGGCTCCATTTTAATCCGTCGGCGTATTCTTGTTCTTTGCCGTATTTTTCGATTAGGCTCTGCCAAGTGAGCGATGCTCGTTTGTAATACTTGGCAGCTAATGCTTTGTCGCCTTTCTGGGCGGCGGTATGCCCGAGGTCTCCGTAGAGGTATCCTAGTGCTCGGCGGATCCCGATATCGTATACTCCGGCTCCTTTTTTGAGCAGTTTTTCCATGATTTCCGAGGCTTGTTTTCCCTCGGCAAGTTCGGATTTTTTATCACCTTTGTCGCCGACCATACCTGCGTATTGCCAGTGAAGCAGGGCGAGTTGGTAGAGCGCTTCATTGGACCCATTGGGTTGTTCGTCTTGATGGTCGACAATTTGTTTTGTCGTTTCGATGGCTTCTAGAAAGAGCTTTTTGGCTTCGGTGTGTTTACCTGCGTCACGTAGTAAAATCGCGCGTAACCCTTTGGCTTTAGCAATTTGCATGGGGGCTCCATTGAGGGAAAGGTCATCGGTCGGCATGTTTTTGAGAAGCTCCTCCGCTTTGCTGAGCGAGGCCGCCGCTTCTTTGTCTTTTCCCATGTTAATGGCCGATGATGCAGAAAGAATATGAATATGAGCCAACTGAATGTTTGCGAAGGGGAGTTTTGGATTTGTTTTGAGCAATTCCTTGAGCCATTTGATCGCCTGGTTTCTCAGCTTTTCGGCTTCGTTTCTGTGGTTGAGGGATTCTGCTAAACTGGCGGCTTCCACCGAGTAGCGTGCGAGATCGGAACGCACGATGATGTGTTCGGTGAGCGTGCGTTGAATGCCCTTCATGTCCTCGATGGCAGATTCAAAGTTTTTGAGTGCCTTTTCGGGATCTTCTTTTTGAAGCATTCTTCCGTTAATGGCGTGGATGATTGCTTGGAGGCGTTTGTTATCGACCTCTTTATTTTGGGGTGAATTTTGAGCCGCTTTGCGCGCTTTGGGTAGCAGTTTCTGAGCGAGTTCGTTTTGCCCTAATTCGCTTGCTTCGATGAGGCAGGCGAGACGAGCACGTGCGATACGGTAGCTGTGACCAGGTTCTTTTGATTGAGACTCCTCCCACGCTTTGCTCGCTGCGTCGAGAAGTTTGTCCGCTTTGGCTGGATGTCTTTTGTGAATTTCCAATTCGGCAAGTTGCAGCATGATGCGCGCGCGGATCGGTTGAAATTGATTGTTATCTTCTGTGAGTTTGAGAAACTGTTCAAGTTCGCTCATGATTGCGTCTCTAGCCGTTGACGATTTTTGAAGTTCGGGCAATTCTTGGCTGTGGTCTCGCATCATCCAAGCGATGAGGTGGTCGTTGGTCACTCCGAGAGAAACGAGTTGCTTTTGAAGTTTTTTCTCTGAGGATTCAGCTTTTTTTTGAGCTGCTTGAGCTTGAGTTGCTGCGGCCTGAGCAGATTGAGTTTGTTGTTTTTGATGGGACAGTTGCTCTTTCAGGCTCGCGAGTTGTTGGTTCAACTGAAGGGTGGTTTTTTGGTTGGTTTGTTGCTGCTGGTAAAGCAGAGCCCCCAAAACACCACAGCCAATCACGGATACCGTGAGTAGGGTGGTTTTCCACCACTGATTTTTTTGACCTGTTGCTGGGTTATTGGGAGGATTTTTTTCTATTGTGGAGTTTTTATCGCTCGATTGCATGGTGAGAATCTATACTCAAAATGAAAATTGTCATCTTTAATAAAGAAATAGAAAATCACGAGGGGTGTAAAAAAATAAAAAAAACTCTCTGTTTTATTCGCTTTCTAAGATGAAACGAAGGATGGCTTTGCTTTGGGGCTGGCTCTTCAAAATCACAAATTATTTTATGAAACGCGGATTATTGACTCTACTTTTTTTAGCTCTTTGCCCAGCGATGCTGCTACAAGGAGCTCCAGCGGTGCGGGGGATTCAGGATTTAAAGTCGCTTCAGTCAAAAATTAACCGAGTTGCTAAAAAAGTGATGCCGGCAACGGTATCTTTGTTTTCTGAAAAGAATGGAGCATCGGGAAGTGGTGTGATTGTCAGTGCTGATGGATTGATTCTTACAGCAGGGCACGTGGTGAGGGGCGCTGAGGAAATGACCGTGGTTTTTCCCAATGGAAAGCAAGCAACCGGGAAAGTGTTGGGGGCGAATTACACAAGGGATTCTGCGATGGTTCAGATTGTCGATAAGGGACCATGGCCATACGTAAAATTGGGAAATTCCTCGAATTTAAAAACAGGCGATTTCGTAATCGCGCTGGGTCATGCGGGTGGATATAACCCCGTGAGGACTCCACCCGTGCGTTTTGGGCGGGTGATTTCGATTGGGCCAAATGGATTTTTTAACACGGACTGCACCCTCATTGGTGGGGATAGCGGAGGTCCTCTTTTTGATTTGGATGGGCGAGTGATTGCCATTCATTCGTCGATTGGTTATTCGCTGAGCGTTAATAATCATACTGGGATTGATAATTTTCGAAGAGATTGGGATCGTTTGCGTAAAGGGGAAACGTGGGGGCGTCTGGGTGGAAGCGCTTTAGATGATCCAGATAACCCGATTCTTGGAATTTTTGCGTTAGATTCTCGGATGGGAGGCGTCGTGGTTCAGCATGTGATCCAAGGAGGGCCAGCGTTTATGGCTGGTTTGCGCCGAGGCGATATCATTCGGAGTATCAATGGGATGAGTATTCGAAATTCAAGGCGACTTAATGCTGTGATTTTCCAATTTAAACCAGGCGATATCGTGAATATTCGGATTGTCAGAGGAGGTCAGTCTTTGTTGAAAAAAGTAAGGTTAGGGCGTCGTGGCGACCTCTCTTCCTAAATGTTAAGAAATAGGCATGATGATTAAACGTATTTTATTTATTTTTAGTGTTTTGGTTTCGTGTGTGTTTGCACAGGGAGACCTGCATATGAAAAACCCGCTAGACAGCCTGACGCCTCAACAAAAGGCGACATTGGCCATCCAGTCTCAGCAGTTTTATGATGCGGCCAAACCCGCGGTAAAAAAAGCCTCTCAAAGCACGGTGGTCGTGGTGTATCGGGGAAATCCCATTTCTTACGGCACCGCAGTTTACGCTCCCATTATACAGAAAAATGCCGTTTTGACGAAATGGAGTGAGATCGCTCGTTTTAGGAATGAGTTAGTAGTGGTAACGCCCCAAGGGAAATACAACCGAGCGGTGGTTGTCGGGGTTTACCCTGAATACGACTTGGCTCTTTTAGAAACGAATCTTCAGTTGACTCCGTTGGATCTTAAAAACGATGTCGTTCCGAAATTAGGTGATTTTATTGCCCAAGCTGCGCCAAATGGTTCTGTGTTGAGTTTGGGGGTGGTAAGTGTGAATGCGAGAAGCCTTCGGGAGAGCGATAAAGCTTATCTCGGCGTATTAATGGATTTTAAAAATTCTGGAAAATCGGGAACTCCCATCGCTGAAGTAGTGCCCCATTCGCCCGCATTTTACGCGGGGTTACATCCTGGAGATGTTGTGGTCGCTGTGGATCAAAGAAAAATTAAAGGGGCGATGGAAATGCGCAACACACTCCAAAAGTTTGAACCTGGATCGGACGTGACCATCCAATACCGTAGGAATCAAAATGAATACACAACCACCGTGCGCTTGGGGTCTCGGCCTGAAGAAAATGTTCGCAGAATTCCTCCCAAGCGCATGGAGCAGATGCAACGCATGGGAGCGGTGCCCAACCAAGTTCGCGATAATTTTCCCAATGTGATCCAGTCAGATATGGCGATTCAGGAAGATGATACGCCTGAAAATCCATGGGATAACTTTACCAATGAGTGCGGAGGCCCAGTGGTGAACTTGGATGGAAAAGTTGTGGGGGTGACGATCGCTCGAGGAAGTCGCATTAAAACATTTATTATTCCGACTCGTGTGTTGAGGTCATTGCTCTCTATCCAGCCGGCTCTTTTAAGAGATCACAGCGGAGGTGGACGTTATACATACCGAAGAAAAAGTGCTTACAAAGTGCCCCCTAAAGCCATTCCCGTAGAATAATTAAAAAAAATGAAAAATAAAAAACAAAAATGGGAAGCGCTTCCGCTCAAGGGTTGAATGTGTGAGTGAAAAGCTGAGCTCCATCAGTTTAAGTGATCATATTTGTTGTTTATTTTCATTGTTTTCCCCGCCCATCTGTTTTTTCAGGTGGGCGGGTTTTTCTTTGGGCGTGAGCCCAAAAAAATGAGATCAGCCAAAAACTGATCTCATTTGTGAAGGTTGGTTTAATGTGCGGTTTGCGCAAAAGGCCTGCGCCTATCGCTCATTGATGGGAGGAACGGGAACCGTCTCTTGTGGCCCAACATATTTTGTGAGTGGTCGGTAGAGGCGGTTATCTTCGAGTTGTTCGAGGATTTGCGCAGCCCAACCAGATGCACGGGCGATTGCAAAAATGGGCGTGAAGAGGTCGGTTGGGATGCCGAGTGAATAATATACAGTAGCGGAGTAGAAATCGACGTTGGCATTGAGCCCCTTGCGCTCGAGCATGATTTCAGCAATCCGGTTTGACATATTAATCCACTTGGGTTCGCCAAGTTCTTCTGTCAGTTGCACCGCCATTTTTTGAAGGTGTGGGGCACGAGGGTCGAGCGTTTTGTAAACGCGGTGACCGATGCCCATAATTTTCTTTTTCTTCGCTAGGCGTTTTTCAACG